>NZ_NHSG01000086.1:0-8404 GCF_020024005.1 Streptomyces purpurogeneiscleroticus | reverse complement strand
CGCAGCAGGCCGCGGCTCCTGCCCCGCCCCCGCAGAGCACGCCCGACCAGGCGGGAAGCGCGGGCGGCGGCCAGGGCGCGCAGCGCGCCCGGCAGGCCGTGGCCTCGGCCGGCGCGCAGCAGGCCCAGGCCCCGGCCGCCGAGCCCGCGTACCGCGAGCCGGAGCCCCCGTCGTACTCGATCGATGAGGACATGCCGACCGAGGACGACCCCGACCTCGTCGACACCGCCCTCAGCGGCTACGACCTCATCGTCCGCGAGCTCGGCGCGACGGTCATAGAGGAGTACAACAACGAGTGAGCCCGCGGCGGCGGACGGAGGGACGGAAAGTGAAGATCAACCCTCCATATGTCGCTTTCCGTAATCGCCGCAGGCTCGGGGTGGCCCGGGGGAGACGTACATCCGTACTCCTCCCTGCGGTGTAGGGCGCGGCGGCCACGGAGCACGTAGGCTCGGGCTACCGCAAACATGTGTAGTCGTACGGCAGGAGTCCGCAGTGATCCCCGGTGGTCAGCCCGATATGCAGCAGCTGCTTCAGCAGGCTCAGAAGATGCAGCAGGACCTCGCGGCGGCCCAGCAGGAGCTGGCGCAGACGCCCGTTTCGGGGTCGGCCGGCGGTGGGCTCGTCAAGGCGACCGTGACCGGCGCCGGCGAGCTGAAGGGCCTGGAGATCGACCCCAAGGCGGTGGACCCGGAGGCGGCGACGCCCGAGGAGACGGCAGAGACCCTCGCGGATCTCGTCATCGCCGCTGTTCAGGACGCCAACGCCGCGGCCGCGAAGCTCCAGGAGGACAAGCTGGGCCCGCTCGCGCAGGGCCTCGGCGGCGGCAGCGGCATCCCCGGCCTCCCCTTCTGACAGCGGGCCGGGGCCTCCCCTTCGGGCAGGAGGCCAACTAGCGTACGGAGCAGGGCGGACAAGGGAGAGAGCGTTCCGTGTACGAAGGCGTGGTTCAGGATCTGATCGACGAGCTGGGACGGCTGCCCGGCGTCGGTCCCAAGAGCGCGCAGCGGATCGCTTTCCACATCCTCCAGGCCGAGCCGACCGACGTCCGCCGGCTGGCGAACGCGCTGATGGAGGTCAAGGCGAAGGTCCGGTTCTGCAGCGTGTGCGGCAATGTCGCGCAGGACGAGCAGTGCCAGGTCTGCCGTGACCCGCGCCGCGACCCCGCGGTCATCTGCGTGGTCGAGGAGCCCAAGGACGTCGTCGCGATCGAGCGGACGCGGGAGTTCCGCGGCCGGTACCACGTACTGGGCGGGGCGATCAGCCCCATCGAGGGCGTGGGCCCGGACGACCTGCGGATACGAGAGCTGCTGGCCCGGCTCGCCGACGGCACGGTCGGCGAGCTGATCCTGGCCACCGATCCGAACCTCGAGGGCGAGGCGACCGCCACGTACCTCGCGCGCATGATCAAGCCCATGGGGCTGAAGGTGACGCGTCTGGCCAGCGGACTGCCGGTCGGAGGCGATCTGGAGTATGCCGACGAGGTCACGCTCGGGCGGGCCTTCGAAGGACGGAGACTTCTCGATGTCTGATCCCACGTTGCACAACGCCACGCAGAATCCGGACGACTTCGCCGTACAGATCTCCGACTCGGTCGAGAGCTTCATCGTCGCGGTCACGGAAGTGGCGCGCGGTGACGAGCCGGACAGCGCCGTGCCCTTCCTGCTGCTGGAGATCTCGCAGCTGCTGCTCACCGGCGGCCGGCTGGGCGCGCACGAGGACATCGTCCCGCAGGACCGGTACGAGCCGGACATCGGCCCGGAGCCGGACGTGGACGAGCTGCGCGAGCGGTTCGCGACGCTGCTGGACCCGGTGGACGTGTACAACGAGCTGTTCGACCCGTACGTACCGCGCAGTGCGCCCGTGGCCTGCCGGATCTCCGACGACCTCGCCGACATCGTGACCGACCTGCGGCACGGCCTCGCGCACTACCGGGCCGGGCGGATCAGCGAGGCCCTGTGGTGGTGGCAGTTCTCGTACCTGTCGAACTGGGGGCCGACCGCCAGCGCCGCGCTGCGCGCCCTGCAGTCCCTGGTCGCGCACGTACGCCTGGACCAGCCGCTGGACGAGCTGGACGGCCTGGACACCGACAGCGGTGCCGACGGCGAGGAGAACCTGGAGGAAGAGGCCGGGAAGGTCATGGCGGCGGAGATTGCCGGACCGCTCGGCCTGCGCCAGGGGTGAGGCGGGCGTCGGGCGGCGCTTCCGCGCCCCCGTACGCCCTGTGACCTGGCTTACGTTTCCGCATGGTTTCCGTGTGCTCTCCTCCGAAGCGGGCAGGTGGCTTGCCGAGCGGGCGCGACGATGCGCCACGCCGACCGTTTCGGGAGATACTCGGAAGCAGGACGCGAGTCGCTCGCGCCGGTCACGGCGGAGGGCGCTTCGGTCGCGTACGGCCTCACAGGAGGCCGCGTACGACCGGCACGCCGACTGTTCTGATCGCGTAGCGAGCAATGTGTCTCACGATGTGGTATTGGCGAGGCGGATTCCGCCTGCTCGATAGACTGAGCCGACCGCATGGCCCCTGCACAGGGGTCCGGAAACGCCCGCAGACCTGCGGAACCCGCAGGTACCCGGGGATCCGACAGACAGTTGCGAGGAGCGAGCACACGTGGGCCTTGTCGTGCAGAAGTACGGCGGCTCATCCGTTGCGGATGCCGAGGGCATCAAGCGCGTTGCCAAGCGAATCGTCGAGGCCAAGAAGAACGGCAACCAAGTTGTCGTAGTGGTCTCGGCGATGGGCGACACGACGGACGAGCTGATCGATCTCGCGGAGGAAGTTTCCCCGATTCCGTCGGGGCGCGAGTTCGACATGCTGCTGACCGCCGGAGAGCGGATCTCCATGGCCCTGCTGGCGATGGCGATCAAAAACCTCGGACACGAGGCGCAGTCCTTCACGGGCAGCCAGGCCGGCGTCATAACGGACTCCGTGCACAACAAGGCACGGATCATCGACGTCACGCCGGGCCGGATCAAGACGTCCGTCGACGAGGGCAACATCGCGATCGTCGCCGGTTTCCAGGGTGTGTCCCAGGACAAGAAGGACATCACCACGCTGGGCCGCGGCGGCTCGGACACGACCGCCGTCGCGCTGGCCGCAGCGCTGGATGCGGACGTCTGCGAGATCTACACCGACGTCGACGGTGTCTTCACCGCCGACCCGCGGGTCGTGAAGAAGGCCCGCAAGATCGACTGGATCTCGTTCGAGGACATGCTGGAGCTGGCCAGCTCCGGTTCCAAGGTGCTGCTGCACCGCTGCGTCGAGTACGCACGCCGTTACAACATCCCGATCCACGTCCGGTCCTCGTTCTCGGGGCTGCGGGGCACGTGGGTCAGCAACGAACCGCAAGGGGACCAGCCGATGGAGCAGGCGATCATCTCGGGCGTCGCGCACGACACCTCCGAGGCGAAGGTCACGGTTGTCGGCGTACCGGACAAGCCGGGCGAGGCCGCGACGATCTTCCGTGCCATCGCGGACGCCGAGATCAACATCGACATGGTTGTGCAGAACGTCTCGGCCGCGTCCACGGGCCTGACCGACATCTCCTTCACGCTGCCGAAGACCGAGGGCCGCAAGGCCATCGCGGCGCTGGAGAAGACCAAGCCGTCGGTCGGCTTCGACTCGCTGCGCTACGACGACCAGATCGCGAAGATCTCGCTGGTCGGCGCCGGTATGAAGACCAACCCGGGCGTCACCGCCGGGTTCTTCGAGGCGCTGTCCAACGCGGGCGTGAACATCGAGCTCATCTCGACCTCCGAGATCCGCATCTCGGTCGTCACGCGTGCCGATGACGTCAACGAGGCCGTGCAGGCCGTCCACAGCGCGTTCGGTCTCGACACCGATTCCGACGAGGCCGTGGTCTATGGCGGCACCGGACGATGATCACACCTGATGGGCTGACGCCGGCGGCCGACGGGCTGCCGGCACCGGCCCATGGGGCGCCGCTCCCGGACAGCGATCCGGTGGCGGCGGCCCGGGCGGGCCGCGCGGAGGACCGTGCGGCCCGCAAGCCGAACCTCGCCGTCGTCGGCGCGACCGGCGCCGTCGGCGGTGTACTGCTCGGCATCCTGTCCGAGCACGCCGACATCTGGGGCGAGGTACGGCTGATCGCCTCGCCGCGCTCGGCGGGGCGCAAGCTGACCGTACGGGGCGCGGAGACCGAGGTCCTCGCGCTCGCCGAAGAGGTCTTCGACGACATCGACATCGCCCTCTTCGACGTGCCGGACGAGGTCTCGGCGAAGTGGGCACCGATCGCCGCCGCCAAGGGCGCGGTGGTCGTCGACAACTCCGCCGCCTTCCGGATGGACCCGGACGTCCCGCTGGTCGTACCGGAGGTCAACGCGCGCGCCGCCCGCGTACGGCCGCGCGGCATCATCGCCAACCCGAACTGCACGACGCTCTCGATGATCGTCGCGCTGGGCGCGCTGCACGCCGAGTACGGCCTGAGCGAGCTGATCGTCTCCTCGTACCAAGCCGTCTCCGGCGCCGGGAAGGCCGGCGTCGACGCGCTGCGCGGCCAGCTGTCCGCGGTGTCCGGTACGGAGCTGGGGACGGCCCCCGGCGACGTACGGCGGGCCGTCGGCGACGACCTCGGTCCGTTCCCCGCGCCGATGGCGCTCAACGTCGTGCCGTGGGCCGGGTCCCTGCAGGAGGACGGCTGGTCCTCCGAGGAGCTGAAGGTCCGCAACGAGTCCCGCAAGATCCTCGGACTGCCGGACCTGCGGGTCACCGCGACCTGCGTCCGCGTACCGGTGATCACCACCCACTCGCTGACCGTGCACGCGCGCTTCGAGCGCGAGGTCACGGTGGCCGGGGCGCACGAGATCCTGGCCGCGGCGCCCGCCGTCGTCCTCTGCGACGACCCGGGGGAGGGCGAGTTCCCCACGCCCGCCGACGTGGTCGGCACGGACCCGACCTGGGTCGGGCGGGTGCGCAGGTCCCTGGACGACCCGCACGCGCTCGAACTCTTCGTGTGCGGCGACAACCTCCGCAAGGGCGCGGCGCTGAACACGGCGCAGATCGCCGAGGTGGTCGCGGCGGAGCTGACGGGCGGAAGCTGACGAGCGGGCTGACCGGCAGGCTGACGAGGCGTCGGTCCACAGGGATCGCAATTACTTGAAGTTCGAAGAACCCACTCCCCAAGAGCTTCCCCGGTGGGTAATAATTCGCTGACTACTTGTGAAGGTCCTGTGAGCGGACCATATGCCCTGGTCCCTTGATCAGGTCCGATGGCCCGCTCGGCCATTCGCTCCCCGTCGACTGCAACCGCAGCCGCGCGGGGAGCGTCTTTGTCGCCGCCCCTCCTGGGCGTTCGGCACAGCACGGTTCGGCGACGCGCACGGCACGGCGTACGGGGAAGGTCCCGCGAGGGCTGCGGCAAGTACGTAAAACCGCCCTTATGGGCACGGGCAATATGGGGCATCGGGGAAGAGCTGGTACGCATGAGGGCATTCAACGCATCGCCAAAAACGGTGCCTTGCGCGTACAACCCTGACGGGGGGAAGCGTGTCCAACAGGCGTGGCAGAGGTACTCGGCATTGCAATCGGCCCTGGGAGCGCGGGCGGCGCAGCTGTGGCGCGGCCGTCGCGTACTCGCGTCCCCGGTGGCATGCCGGTGATCGCCCCCTGGCCCGCCGCGCGTCCCACGCAGGCACCGTCGCAGCACGGGGCTGACGAGGCGATGGCAGCCGGCACGACAGTCGACCACCTCACCGAGACCTACAGAGCGCACTACCGCTCCCTGCTCGGTCTCGCCGCGCTGCTCCTGGACGACACCGCGTCCTGCGAGGACGTCGTCCAGGAAGCGTTCATCCGCGTGCACTCCGCGCGCGGACGCGTACGCGAACCAGAGAAGACCCTCGCCTATCTGCGGCAGACGGTCGTCAACCTCTCCCGCTCCGCGCTGCGCCGCCGCATCCTCGGGCTGAAGCTGCTCTCCAAGCCGATGCCCGACATGGCGAGCGCCGAAGAGGGCGCGTACGAACAGCTGGAGCGGGACCAATTGATCAAGGCGATGCGCGGTCTGCAGCGGCGCCAGCGCGAAGTCCTCGTGCTGCGCTACTTCGCCGACATGACCGAAGCGCAGGTCGCCGAGACGCTGGGCATATCGCTCGGTTCGGTGAAGGCGTACGGCTCACGGGGTATCGCGGCGCTGCGCGTCGCCATGGAGGCTCCGGCATGACCAGCAAGCAGCACGGCCCGCACGAGCCCGCATCCGAGGGGGCGTCGGGGGCGGAGGGAACGGCGCGCTCGGAAAGCGGGCGGCCGGAGCGGGAGACGCGGGACGAGGACGGACAGGCGCACGGTACGGAGCGCGGGGCCTCGGGGGCGGCCTCGGCGTCGGCTTCGGCGGCGGCCTCGGCCTCGGATGACAACGGTGCCAGGGGAGAGGGCGGGCGCGACGCCGACGGCGGTCTCGGCGGGGCCGGGTTCAGCGGGACCGTATTCGACGGCGGTGGCTCCGGGGCCGGATTCGACGGCGGTGGTTCCGGGACCGGATTCGACGACGGTGGTTCCGGTGGCGGTGGCGAGGAGGAGCTGCGGAATCTCCTGCAGTCCGCCGTACAGGACCTGGAACCGTCCCCCGACTCCCTCGACACCCTCCGCCGCGCGGTACCGGCCCGACGCAGGCGCCGCCGGCACGCCGTGGTCGGCGCGGCCGCCGTACTGCTCCTCGGCGGTACGGCCATGCCCGCCATGCTGCACGTCGCGAACGGCGGGGACGACGCCGCCGACCGCCGCGCCAACGCCGCCAGCAGCTCCGAGGCGCACGTCACCACCGGCGGCACCGAGGGCGGCAAGAGCAGCCGGCACAGCGACCGCCCGACCGGCAAGGACGGCAAGAAGACCGACAAGGACGGCAAGAAGACCGGCGAGGACAAGGGCCAGGCGAAGGACGGCAGGACCGAGGCGCCCGGCGGCTCCGCCGCCGACCCGACCGCGACGATGGACGTCACCTCGCCCACCTGCCTGCGCGCCCAGCTCGGCAGCGGCAGCGCCGGCCTCGGCACGCCCGACGCCGAAGGCCGCGTCTACGGCTCCCTGCGGGTCGTCAACACCTCCGCCGCGACCTGCGCGGTCGACGGCGGCGGCAGCGTGATCGCCGTCGCCCAGGGCAGCGCCGACCCGACCCGCGTCCAGGTCGTCGACCACACGGCGGGCGACGCCGCGCCGGGCCTGCCGGACCCGGCCGCCGCACCCGACCAGATCGTGCTGAAGCCCGGCCAGGCGTACGAAGTGAAGTTCGCCTGGGTCCCGGCGGAGGGCGGCGGGCCTTCGGGCTGCGCGGCGCCCGGTACGCCGACGCCCGGAAGCTCCGAGGGGGCGGGCTCCGGCGAGCCGGCGAACTCCTCGTCGGCCGACGGCAGCGGTGACCAGACGGGCAGCGGCAGCGACGGGTCGGCGGACGACGGTACGCAGGCGGCCAGCGTGGCGGTCAGCCACACCCCGGAGGCCGGCGAGCCGTCGGCCGCGACCACCACGATCAACGACGCGTGTGCAGGAACGGTGTACCGCACGGGTCCGCTGCCGGCGCAGTAGGTCCTCACGGGGCCGGGCCAGATACGGGCCCGCCGTCCGGGTACGAGGCACGTGCCCGTACCTTTGATGGTGTGTACCGGTTCCTGCTCACCCCGCGATGGTGGGGAATCAACGTCTTCGTCCTGCTGGCGATCCCCGTGTGCGTCTTCATGGGCAGCTGGCAGCTGAGCCGCTTCGAGGACCGCGTCGACACGCACCAGCAGCAGGAACACCAGGCGGCCGACGCCAAGACCGCGGCCGCCCGCCCGCTGACGCAGCTGCTGCCCGTCGACAAGAACACCTCGGGCCGGCGCGCCACCGCGACCGGGCACTACGACACCGGTCATCAGCTGCTCGTCCCCGGCCGGCAGCTCGGCGAACGGACCGGCTTCTACGTGCTGACCATGCTGCGTACGGACGGCGGCAAGGCGCTGCCCGTCGTACGCGGCTGGCTGCCGGGCGACGCGGACGCCAAGGCCGACACGGCGAAGGTACCGGCGCCGCCGCGCGGCGAGGTGACCGTCACCGGCGCGCTGCAGGCGTCGGAGAACCAGGGCACGAACGGCGTCCAGGCGGGCGGCGGTCTGCCACAGGGGCAGCTCGGCATGATCAGCGCGGCGTCGCTGGTCAACATCGTGCCGTACGACGTGTACGACGCCTGGATCACGGTCTCGCACGCCCAGGCCCCGCTGAAGGCCGTACCGCCGGCCGCGGTTGAGGGCAGCGGGCTCGACCTCAAGGCATTCCAGAACCTCGGCTACACCGGCGAGTGGTTCGTCTTCGCGGGCTTCGTCCTCTTCATGTGGTTCCGCCTCTTCCGCCGCGAGTCGGAAGCGGCCCGGGACGCCGCGCTGGGCATCCCGGCGGAGGGGCTGGGGACGGGGA
>NZ_NHSG01000085.1:0-8321 GCF_020024005.1 Streptomyces purpurogeneiscleroticus | reverse complement strand
CCACGCCGAGCCAGGACCCGCCCCCGAGCAGCCCCTCGCAGACCGGCCCGCAGTCGGGCACCCCGGACTCCGCGCAGCCCGGGAGCGGCGATGCTTCGTAACCCGGCGGTGCTTCGTAGCCCGGCGGTGCTTCGTAAGTCACAGCTGGATGGCCGGCAGCCTCTCCGGGGCGTGGTGCCGTAGGGGCGGAGACCGGCCGTTGACCGGCGGAAACCGGACTATCGGCGGACTGTCGGCGGGCGACCGGGGGACGGGCGGCGGTGCCGGGCCGGTGCCGCCCGGTAGCGCATTTGCCTTCAGGGGGGCCGGGTGCGTATGGTGGTAGATCGTTTGATCCCATTTGCCCGGCGCCCACCGGATCCTCTTCTCCGAAGAGGACGAAGCGCGTCGCGTGGCGCGTTCTCTCCTTGCCGTGGCTGACCGCATAGAGGCGGTCTTTTGTGAAACAACACGGAGTTTGGGCGCGTGCCGAGACTCCGGAAGGTTTCGCATTTCGCATGTCCATTTCCACTGACCAGTCCGCCATGCCCGCACACGACGAGCAGGCCCTCCTCACCGACGACCAGGCCGTACGCCAGGACGAGCAGGCCATCGCCGCCGTCGAGGCCGTCGAGTCCACCGAGGCCGTCGCCGACGAGCCGCAGGCCCCCGAAGAGCCGCAGATCACCTTCGCGGACCTGGGCCTGGACGAGAAGATCGTCCGCAAGCTCGCGCAGAACGGTGTCACCACCCCGTTCCCGATCCAGGCGGCGACCATCCCGGACGCCATCGCCGGCCGCGACATCCTCGGCCGCGGCCGCACCGGCTCCGGCAAGACCCTCTCCTTCGGTCTCCCGCTGCTGACCCAGCTGTCCGGCGGCTTCACCGAGAAGAAGCGCCCGCGCGGCGTCATCCTCACCCCGACCCGCGAGCTGGCCATGCAGGTCGCCGATGCGCTGCAGCCGTACGGCGACGTCCTCGGCCTGAAGATCAAGGTCGTCTGCGGCGGTACGTCGATGGGCAACCAGATCTACGCCCTGGAGCGCGGCGTCGACATCCTCGTCGCCACCCCGGGCCGGCTGCGCGACATCATCAACCGCGGCGCCTGCTCCCTGGACAAGGTCGAGGTCGCGGTCCTGGACGAGGCCGACCAGATGGCCGACCTGGGCTTCCTGCCCGAGGTCACCGAGCTGCTCGACCTGGTGCCGGCCGGCGGCCAGCGGATGCTCTTCTCCGCCACGATGGAGAACGAGATCGGCACGCTGGTCAAGCGGTACCTGAACAACCCGGTCAGCCACGAGGTCGACAGCGCTCAGGGCAACGTCACGACCATGACCCACCACGTCCTGGTCGTGAAGCCCAAGGACAAGGCGCCGGTCACCGCCGCCATCGCCGCCCGTAAGGGCCGCACGATCATCTTCGTCCGGACGCAGCTGGGCGCCGACCGCGTCGCCGAGCAGCTGTGCGACTCCGGTGTCCGCGCCGACGCGCTGCACGGTGGCATGACGCAGGGTGCGCGTACTCGTACGCTCGCCGACTTCAAGGACGGCTACGTCAACGTCCTGGTCGCCACCGACGTCGCCGCCCGCGGCATCCACGTCGACGGCATCGACCTGGTCCTGAACGTGGACCCGGCCGGTGACCACAAGGACTACCTGCACCGTTCCGGCCGTACGGCCCGCGCCGGCCAGTCCGGCACGGTGGTCTCCCTGGCCCTGCCGCACCAGCGCCGGCAGATCTTCCGCCTGATGGAGGACGCGGGCGTGGACGCCTCGCGCCACATCGTGGGCGGCGCCGGCCAGTTCGACGAGGACGTGGCCCGGATCACCGGTGCCCGGTCGCTGACCGAGGTGCAGGCCGAGTCGGCCGCGAACTCCGCCAAGCAGGCCGAGCGCGAGGTCGCCGAGCTGACCCGCGAGCTGGAGCGGCTGCAGCGCCGCGCCGCCGAGCTGCGCGAGGAGGCCGACCGGCTGACCGCCCGTGCCGCGCGTGAGCGGGGCGAGGACCCGGAGGCCGCGGTGCAGGCCAAGGCCGAGGCGGAGGCGGAGAGCGCCGCTCAGGCCGAGGTGTCGCTGCCGGCCCAGGCCGCGCGCACCCCGGAGGCCGACGAGGCGCCGCGCCGCTCCACGTACCGCGACGAGCGCGGCAACTTCGAGCGCCGTGACCGTCGCGACGACCGTGGCGGCCGTTCCTTCGAGCGCCGTGACGACCGCAACGACCGTGGTGGCGACCGCGGTGGTGACCGTGGTGGTTTCAACCGTGACCGTCGGGACGACCGTGGTGGCCGTTCGTTCGACCGCAACGACCGGAACGACCGCGGTGGCGACCGTGGCGGTTTCAACCGTGACCGTCGGGACGACCGTGGTGGCCGTTCGTTCGACCGCAACGACCGGAACGACCGCGGTGGCTTCAACCGTGACCGTCGGGACGACCGTGGCGGCCGTTCGTTCGACCGCAACGACCGCGGCGGTGACCGCGGCGGCTTCAACCGTGACGACCGTGGCGGCCGCTCCTTCGAGCGTCGTGACCACCGTGGCGGCGACCGCCCGTTCAACCGTGACCGCCGCGACGACCGTCCGTCGTCCTTCGGCCGCGACAACGACCGTCGCCCGCACGGCCGCCGGGACGACCACCGCGGCGGTAACGCCGGTGGCCGCTCCTTCGACCGTCGCGCCGACAAGCCGCGCTGGAAGCGCAACGGCTGATCAGGCGGAGCGCGTACCGCGGAAACGTCCATGCAGTACTGAGGCGTCCGCACAGCGCTGAATCGTCTGCGCACCGCTGACAGACCGGTGGGTCCGTCCTCCAAGGACGGGCCCACCGGCGCGTTTGTACCGGGTGTCACGCCCCCGCACCGGGTCTCTCCGAGCCACTCCGACCCCGCCGACCCCCAATGCCTTCCAGTTGTGGTCCGAGCGCGGGCTATGCTGCTCGGTGCGGGCCATTAGCTCAATTGGCAGAGCAGTGGACTTTTAATCCATTGGTTCAGGGTTCGAGCCCCTGATGGCCCACCGATAGAGCGTCCTCACCCCCGGGAAACCGGGAGTGAGGGCGCTTCTGTCGTGTGTGGGGGCGCCTGCTGTTGTGGTGGGGCGCGCGCTGCGGTCGCGCACACCGTTCTGCCGCGAATCTTCCGGCGGTGGGGAACACCTGTGCGGCGGTCAGGAGTTGAAGAAGTGTTCAGAGGCAGCCGGAGGGGCTCGGGGGCGTGATCGTGCCCCGTCCGGCCCTTGAAGAGTCGCCGTGCGGCGCCATGGCGGACACCCTGGGACGGCGGTACGGCGATGGTGACGGGAGCGGTGGACGGGACGGCGCACGGCACGGGGACCGGGGCGGCGGGCGAGACGGCGTACGGCATGGACAGCGGCGCGGAGAGCGGCGCGGGAAAGAGGCCGGAGCGGATGGGGCGAGGCGAAGCGGGCGTGCCGGGCGACCGGGAGCGGCAGGCCCGTCGGGACGGGCTGTCGCCGGTCAGCCGCCGGCTGGTCTGCTGGCTGCCCGCCGTGCTCCTGGCCGGCGGTCTGGCCTTCGACCTGCTGACCCCGGCCCAGTACACCGCCGCGCCCTTCTTCTCGGCTGCGCCGCTGGTCGCCGCGCCGCTGTACTCGCTGCGGAACACGGCGCTCGTCAGCGTCCTCTCCGCACTGGCGGAGCTGGGCGTGGTCGTCGCCCACGGCCGGGCCGGCAGCTACGAGTCGTACACCGAAGCGGTGACCGTCCTGGTCGTCGCCTTCCTGGCGCTCGGGATCAACCGGGCGGTGCGGATGACCGACGCCCGGCTCGCCTCCGTGCGCGACGTGGCGGAGGTCGCCCAGCGGGCCGTGCTGCCGCTGCCGCCGGACCGCATCAGCGGGCTCGACGTCGCCGCGCGGTACGAAGCGGCGCAGGCGGACGCCCGTATCGGGGGCGATCTGTACGCCGTGCAGGACACCCCGCACGGCGTACGGCTCATCGTCGGCGACGTGCGGGGCAAGGGCCTGGAGGCGGTGGAGGCCGCCGTGATCGTCATCGGGGCCTTCCGGGAGGCCGCGGAGCAGGAGGCCACGCTGGAGGCCGTGGCGGGGCGGCTGGAGCGGGCGCTGCAGCGCGAGGGGAGCCGGCGGGAGGGGCTGGATCAGTTCGAGGGGTTCACCACGGCGGTGCTCGCCGAGGTGCCGTCCGAGGAGCGCGGGGTGCTGCGGGTGCTGAACCGCGGGCATCCGGCGCCGCTGCTGCTGTGCGCGGACGGCACGCTGCGCGAGCTGGAGCCGCGGACACCGGCGCTGCCGCTCGGGCTGAGCGAGGTCGCGGGCTGGCCGGACCGGGCCGACCAGGCCGATTTCCCGCCCGGCGCGATGCTGCTGCTGTACACCGACGGGGTGTCGGAGGCGCGGGACTCCGGGGGCGCGTTCTACCAGCCGGCGGTCCGGCTGGCCGGCCGGGCGTTCAGTGGCCCCGATGCGCTGCTGGACGCCCTGATCGACGACGTGGCGCGGCACACGGGAGGGGAGATGGCGGACGACATGGCCCTGCTGGCGGTACGGCGGCCGGAGGGGTAGAGCTCCCTGGGTGGCCCGCCTGCCCCGGGTCAGCCCGCCTGCGGTGCCTCTTCCAGCCACTGCACGCTCTGCCCGTGCTGGCTCGTCAGGGCGACCGGGTGGCCGTCGACGGCGAGGGTGAGCCGGTGCGCGTCGGCGGGGCGCGGCCCGGGCAGCCACGGCAGCACGCTGTGGTGCTCGTTGGAGACCCAGTGCCCGGCCCGGTCCGCCAGGACCGACCGTACGACCCGGGCGAACTCCTCGCGGCGCTCCAGCGGCAGATACGTCAGTACGGCCGTGTGGAAGACCACCAGCGTGGCGTCGCGCGGCGCCTGCGCGGCCAGCGCGGGCAGCTCGTCCAGGAGGTCGCCGCGTACGAGCGGAGCGGGCGGTGCCTGCCGTACGGCCTCGATGGCGCCCAGCTGGCGCCCCTGGCGTTCCGCCGCGTCGGGCGTCGAACCGGGCCAGACCAGCGCCTGGAGCCAGCGCACGTCGTCGGGGTCGGTCACGTCGAGCGGATTCAGGTCGATCCCGGCCCGCCAGACGATCCGCGGCAGCCCGGCCGGTACGGGCGTGCCCGGGGACGTACGGCAGGGAAAGACGACCGGGCTGTCCGCGGCGCCGAACTCCGGTCCGCCGTCGTACCGGTAGCGGTACCGGTCCGGGTGCAGGCACAGTCCGGCCGACGCGCCGACCTCCAGCAGCGCGAGCGGCTGGGGCAGGCGGGCGAGGAGGGGCAGGAGCGTGGCGCAGCGCGCGGGCTCATTGGTCTGCGTGAGCCGGCGCATCATGACGTCGCGCACGTCGTCCCAGTGCCGGATGGTCCACTCGCGCCAGGTGCGGTACGCGAAGTCGCCGCGCGGCCCCTGGTCGGCGTGCGGGCCGTCGAGGTAACGGACGGCGGCGAGCAGGAGATTGGGCTGCTGCTTGTTGCCGGGCGGCAGCGAGGCGCCGAGGAAGTCGCAGAATTCCGGGTCCCGGCTGATGCGGGCGGTCAGCTCCTCATGGGCTTCGGACTCGCCCCGCGCCTGCTGCCACGAGAACTCCGCGTACCGATCCGCCACTGCCTGCGCGCTGTTGACGACCATGATCAGACGTTACTGCTCTCACTGTACGTAATCACTGCGCACCCCTCCGCATAACAACTGATAAACGATCAGTCCGGTTCGGGTTTCCGATGCTCGGTCAACTCGCCCCCATTTGGCCATGACTGGACGCATAAGTCCAGCTCAGCGGGCGTATGGATTCCGGGGAACGCTTGGAATCCGGCCGTCCCGTCTATTACTGTCCGATAACGCAGCGCGGTCGGACCAGCCGTCGCAAGAGGCGGCACCGCGCGGCCGACGCCGAATCCCAAAAGCGCACTTTCACCACCGCAACACCTGCCCAGGGAACCGGGGAACCACCACCTTGGGGTGAATCGGACGACTCCCTCCGGAGCCGCCCGTAGGAGACCTTCCTGCTCCGAACCCGTCAGCTAACCCGGTAGGCGAGAAGGAAGGAAAGGAGTGCGCCCCCGTGGCGTCCAACAAGCCTGCCCCCACCCCGTCTCCGTACGGCACCCCCGACGCGTACGCCGCCCCCGACGCGTACGGCACGCACGATGCGTACGCCGCCCCCGATGCGTACGCAGCACATGGCTCGTACGAGTCCCCCCGGACGCACGCCGAGCCGGGGCCCGCCGACACCGCCGCCTTCCCCGCTTTCTCCGGGTTCTCCGCCGTGAGCGACCCGGGTGCGACCGACGGCCCGTGGGAGCAGTGGAACCCCACCGAGGAGTCCGTACGCCCGGTACGCGGCCGGCACCGCGTGGCCAAGCAGCGCGGCGGCGGTCTCGCCCGCAGCAGTACGGTCCTGGGCGTCGGCGTCATCGCGGCGGTCGGCGCGGGCGGCATGGCCTCCGCGCAGGGCAAGCCGCAGGTCGCCATATCCATGCCCGACCTGGGCAGCGCGGCCGAACGCATATCCGACAAACTCCCCGCGGCCGAAACCCTGCCGGGCATCGGCAGCCTGGTGTCCCAGGACTCCTCCGGGACGGGCACGGACGCCGCGCAGAGCGGTCCGTTCACCGGGGCGGCCGGCGGCGGGGCCGCTCAGGGCGGCGAGGCGCTCCGCGCCCGCATCCTGGAGCAGGCCGAACGCGCGCAGAGCTCCGCCGACCAGGAGGCCCGCGAGGCCGCCGAACGGGCCGCCGTGCAGCAGGCCGAGGCGGATGCGGCCGAGCGCCGGCAGCAGGCCGAGACCGCGAAGAAGAAGGCCGCGGCGGAGGCCAAGGCCCAGGCCGAGGAAGAGGCGCGCAAGAAGGCGGCCGCCGAACGGGCAGCCGAGCTCGCCGAACTGGCCAAGAGCTACACCCTCCCGGTCTCCTCCTTCACCCTCTCCGCCACCTTCGGTCAGGGCGGCGACCGCTGGGCCGCCGACCACACCGGCCTGGACTTCGCGGCGCCGACCGGCACCCCGGCCAAGGCCGTGCACGGCGGCACGATCACGCAGGCCGGCTGGGCGGGCTCGTACGGGTACCGCATCGTCGTCACCCTCGATGACGGCACGGAGCTCTGGTACTGCCACCTCTCCTCGATGGTGAAGACCTCGGGCAAGGTGAACACCGGTGACGTCATCGGCCGGGTCGGTGCCACGGGCAACGTCACGGGCCCGCACCTCCACCTGGAGGTCCGCCCGGGCTCGGACACACCGGTCGACCCGCTGGCGTGGCTGCGCAACCATGGCCTGAGCCTCTGACCGAGCGTCTGACCGAGCGCCTGACTGAGCCTCTGACCGAGCGTCTGACTCGCTGTCTGACTCGGTGTCTGGCCGAGCTCCTGACCGAGCTTCTGACCGACCTCTGACGACGACGTCGATGTGGCGAAGGGCCGAGAATGGCCGCTTTTACGGGCTTCCGTCCGCTCGTCCGGGGCACTTGTCTGCCGTTGCCGCCGCCTCTGCGCCCCGTTCCGCAGTGAACGGGAACCGGGCGCACATCAGGAGGGGAGAGGCGGTGGCCGACGGCCGGGTCTCCGCGTACCGCGGGCCCGCACGCTACGGCGGCTCTGATGGCCACCCGCACACCGCGGGGGGCCATCGGGCCGCCGGTCGTATCTTCGGCCGTCCGGCGCGCGCGGCCCACTCCACTCCCGCAGAATGAACGAGCCCCTGCCACCGCGCCCCAAGAAGGGCGCGCCGAGCCAAGGACGGCCCCAGTGGAGTGGACCCTCGAAGTCGTCACCGTCCCCGTCACCGACCAGGACCGTGCGAAGCGCTTCTACGAAGAGCAGTGCGGCTTCAAGACCGACGTGGACTCGCAGGTCGCCGAGGGGGTACGGATCATCCAGCTGACCCCGCCCGGTTCGCGCTGCTCGATCGCCCTGATCCAGGGACTGCCCCCGGCACCCGGCCAGTCCGCCATGGCCCCGGGCTCGCTCCAGGGCCTGCAGCTGTGCGTGGTGGACATCGAAGCGGCCCACGCGGAGCTGGTACGGCGCGGGGTGGAGGTCGGCCCGGTACAGCATCTCGGCGCCGAGGGCTGGACCGAAGGCCGCGGCGAGACGTGGAACTCCTTCATGTTCTTCAAGGACCCGGACGGCAACGGCTGGACGGTCCAGGAGGCCCCGTCCCCGCTCAGCAACCGCTGAGGCTTCTCCACCCAGTACCTGTGTACCTCTGTGTACCTGTCAGGGCTGCTCCGCTGAGCAACCGTCGGGACCGCTCCGCAGAGCAACCGTCGGGACCGCTCCGCAGAGCAACCGTCGGGACTGCTCCGCTGAGCAGCCGTCGGGGCCTCCGAGCATCCGGGTGATGACCCCTCACCTCCCGGAATAACTCCCCGCC
>NZ_NHSG01000084.1:0-8351 GCF_020024005.1 Streptomyces purpurogeneiscleroticus | reverse complement strand
TGGGGGGCGCCTTCGTCGACGAAGGCGCGGAACATCTGCGTGCTGCCGGCCGGGTCGTGGTTGCCGTCGGGCGTCTGCGGGTTGTTCGCCATAGGGCGAGACCCTAGCGAACTGGTGGGTAGCCGGACACCCCCAGTCGGTCGAAGCGCGGCTGCGCCCCGGACGGGCGGGCGACGGTGCCGAGCCGGGCAGAGCGCCGCAAAGTGCCGGAGGCGGCGCGGGGGGCTCCGTATGCCCCGGTGAGGGCGGGCGCATACCGCTCTGACCTGCGGATTTACGGAGTGCAGCCGCACCCTTGACTCGTGCACGGTACATCTTTTTGGTTTCCTTTACCCCGTGAACCCCGGATTCGTTTGCCTTCGGCAACCAAGTGGTTCTATGGTTGCCTCAAGCAACAAAAGATTGTGGAGGTGCCCATGGCCGCGCAGGGTCAGTACCAGGAGCTGGCCAGGCAACTCAGCGCCATCGGTGCCGTGAAACGCGAGCTCGGGCGCATCCTGCCCCACGACTGCCCGCCCGCCTCGGTAGGCGTGCTCACCATCCTCGACCGGTACGGCGAGATGCGGATGAGCAAGCTGGCCGAGCTGCTGATGATCGACATGTCGGTGACCAGCCGGCACGTCGCCCACATCGCGGAGCGTGGCTGGATCGAGCGGGAGCCCGACCCTCTGGACAAGCGGTCCAGGCTGCTGCGACTGACAGACCGCGGACGCGAACTGCTCGCCGAGCTGTCCGTCCGTTACACGGACTCCCTCGCCCGGTACCTCGACGACTGGTCCGACGAAGACGTCGGCCGGCTGAACGAGCTGCTCGCGAAGTTGCACGAGAGCTTCGGCGACTGCCGCACCCGGGCGCACCAGGAACCCACGCGTACGGACGTCATGCGTACGGACGTCACGCGGAGCCAAACCACCCGTACATCAGCAGGACGATAAGGAATTACATGGCTACAACCACACCAGCCGGTGTGCGGGGCGGCCACGCCAAGCACGGAGGCGGCGGAAACGCCTCCGCCGGAGCGCCCATGACGCACCGCCAGATCATGGAGGCGCTGTCCGGGCTGCTGCTCGGTATGTTCGTCGCCATTCTTTCTTCGACGATCGTGTCGAATGCGCTGCCGGAGATCATTCACGATCTGGACGGTGGGCAGAGTGCCTACACCTGGGTCGTGACCGCGTCGCTGCTGGCGATGACGGCGACCACCCCGCTGTGGGGCAAGCTCTCCGACCTGTTCAGCAAGAAGCTGCTGGTGCAGCTCTCGCTGGTCATCTATGTCGCGGGCTCGGTCGTCGCCGGTCTGTCGCAGAACAGCGGCATGCTGATCGCCTGCCGAGTCGTGCAGGGCATAGGCGTGGGCGGTCTGTCCGCCCTGGCCCAGATCGTTATGGCCGCGATGATCTCGCCGCGTGAGCGGGGACGGTACAGCGGTTATCTCGGTGCTGTCTTTGCGGTGGCCACTGTCGGTGGGCCGCTGCTCGGGGGTGTTATTACCGACACCTCGTGGCTCGGGTGGCGCTGGTGCTTCTACGTCGGCGTGCCCTTCGCGGTGATCGCGCTGATCGTGCTGCAGAAGACCCTGAAGCTCCCCGTCATCAAGCGCGAGGGCGTCAAGGTCGACTGGCTGGGTGCCTTCTTCATCAGCGCGGCGGTCTGCCTGCTGCTGGTGTGGGTCACGCTGGCCGGCGACAAGTACGACTGGATGTCCTGGCAGACCGGTGCCATGGTCGGCGGCTCCGTCGTGCTCGCGCTGATCTTCATCCTGGTCGAGACCAAGGCGGCCGAGCCGATCATCCCGCTGCGGCTGTTCCGCAACAAGACGATCACGCTGGCCTCGCTGGCCTCGCTGTTCGTCGGTATCGCGATGTTCTCCGGCACCGTCTTCTTCAGCCAGTACTTCCAGCTGGCGCGCGACAAGTCGCCGACGATGTCCGGCGTGATGACCATCCCGATGATCGCGGGGCTGTTCGTCTCGTCGACCGTGTCGGGCCAGGTCATCACCAAGACCGGCAAGTGGAAGGCATGGCTGGTCTCCGGTGGCGTGCTCGTGACCGCGGGTCTCGGCCTGCTGGGCACGATCCGGTACGACACCGAGTACTGGCACGTCGCGATCTTCATGGCCCTGATGGGGCTCGGCATCGGCATGATGATGCAGAACCTGGTGCTCTGCACGCAGAACCAGGTCGCCCCCGAGGACCTCGGCTCCGCCTCGTCCGTCGTCACCTTCTTCCGCTCCCTCGGTGGTGCGGTGGGTGTCTCGGCGCTCGGCGCGGTGCTGGCAACCCGAGTCACGCACTACGTCAAGGACGGCCTGGCCGACCTCGGGCCGGCCGGCGCCAAGGCGGCGGCCCAGGGCGGTACCGGTGGCGGGGGCATCCCGGATCTGGACGCCCTCCCGGCGCCCCTCCGGACGGTCATGGAGAGCGCCTACGGGCACGCTGTCGCGGACATCTTCCTGATCGCCGCCCCGTGCGCGCTGCTCGCCTTCCTTCTGACGCTTTTCATCAAGGAGGTCGCCTTGAAGACCAAGGGTGGACTGGCCCAGTCCTCCGACGACGGCTCGGACGCCACGGCGTCCGGCGCCACCGCGGACACGACGGCGGTTCCGGCCGACGCCGCGGCCGCCCCGGCCACCGCTTCGGCCGCCTCGACCGAGGCGCTGGAGCCGGCTCTGGTCGGCGCCCCGTCCGTCGCCCCGGACGAGCACACCCCGTCGTGGGCCCAGCCCCAGCCGGTCGCGGCCACCCAGGCCCAGCCGCTGGCGGCGTACGCCTCCGCCGGCGACCCCGGCACCCCGGAGGGCCCGGCCATCACCGGCTTCGTCCGGAACGGTGACGGCAGCCCGGTCCCGCGCTCCGCGGTCACGCTGATCTCGCTCAGCGGCCGCCAGCTGGGCCGCTCGGTGGCCCAGGCCAACGGCTCGTACGTACTGAACGCCCCCGGCGCCGGCTCGTACGTGCTGATCGCGGCCGCCGACGGCCACCAGCCGCAGGCGTCCACGGTCGTCGTCGGCGACCAGCCGATCGGCTACGACATCCTGCTCAGCGGCACCAGCGGCCTCCGGGGCCAGGTCCGCAGCGTGGTCACCGGCGCTCCGGTGGACAGCGCGATGGTCGTGGTCACGGACGTCCGCGGTGAGGTGCTGGCGACCGGCAAGACCGGCGTCGAGGGCAACTTCGCCTTCGACGAGCTGGCCGCCGGTACGTACACCGTCGCGGTGAACGCCACCGACTACCGGCCGACCGCACAGCCGGTCGAGGTCAGCGGCCAGGGCACCACCCGCATCGAGATCGCGCTGCAGTCCGGCGCCCGCGTCCAGGGCATCGTCCGGGCCGGCGCCGACCGCCGTCCCCTGCCGGACGCGCGGGTCACGCTGGTCGACGCGGCGGGCAACGTCGTGGCCACCTCCACGACCGGTGCGGACGGCGCGTACGCCTTCACCGACCTGGACACCGGCGACTACACGGTGATCGCCAGCGGATACCCGCCGGTCGCCAACGCGCTGTCGGTCGACGCGGCCGGGGTCGACGGTTACGACGTCGAGCTCGCCCACCCGGGCGACTGACGCTGGTCGGGTGATCGAACGGGGGCCAGGGCGGAAAGCCCTGAGAGCACAGCCCCGGTCCGGGGCGCGCGTTGAGCGGAGACGCGCCCCGGGCCGGACCAAGGGCCCCGGCGGCGGCGGGCGCACAGGCAGGGGACGGCCTGCTCGCCGCCGGCCGGGGCCCACATGTACCAAGCACGAATCGGGAGTGGGTATGAGTTCGACTGGCGCGGGCGTTCGGGCACAGGTCCGGACACGCGACGGCTGGGCGGTCAAGCACGCGGTGCTGACCGTCACGGACATGACGGGCACGCAGGTCCTGCGCGCCACGGCCGACGAGGACGGCGTCGTGCGCGACGCGGCCCCGCTGCAGCCCGGCCCGTACACGGTGATCGTGACGGCCGTGGGCTACGCACCGGTCGCCTCGACCTCGATCGTGACGGCGAGCGGCCGGATGGACGTCGGCAATGTGACGCTGGCCCGGCAGGGCGGCGCGGAGCTGCCGCCGCCCGGACCGTGGACGATCGACCCGATGCACTCGTCGGTGGCCGCCGCCGCGCAGCACCTGGGGATCTCCAGCGTGCGCGGCCGGTTCACGGAGTTCTCCGGGCGGATCGACATCGCGGAGGACGTGACGCAGTCGCGCGTCGAGGCGGTCATCAAGGCCGCGTCGATCGACACCGGCAACGGGATGCGCGACGGCCACCTGCGCAACTCCGACTTCCTGGACGTGGAGACCTACCCGGAGCTGACCTACCGCTCCACGGGTCTCGAAGCGGCCGGGCCGGACCGCTGGATCGTCCACGGCGACCTCGCGCTGCACGGCGTCGAGCGTCAGGTGGACCTGAACCTGTCGTACCTGGGCACGGGCCCGGACCCGTGGGGCGGTACGCGGGCGGCGTTCAGCGCCACCGCCGAGCTGCACCGCGAGGACTTCAAGATGAACTACAACCAGGTCGTGGCGGCCGGTATCGCCGCCATCGGCACCACCCTGAAGGTGGAGCTGGACATCCAGGCGGTCCAGGGGGACTCGCTGCCGATGGCCGGCTGAGTACCCCTCCCCCGGGCTCGGCTGTGTTCGAGCCCGGGATGCCCCCGGGGCCGTTCGTGGCACGCCGCGAACGGCCCGTACGCATCGCTCCGGCCGGCCGCTCACTCCCGACGGCCGGCCGGATCACTCCCCGCGGCCGGCCGACCGGCCCCGGTCGCGGAGCGCCTCGATGCCCGCGATCTGCACGTCCAGCGCGTACGCGAAGTCGCGCTCGCGCATCTCACGGACGCCGACGCCCTGCTGGATCTTCAGCGACTTCTCCGACATCTCCATCGTCTCGGCGAACTCCGGGCGGCCCTGGACCGCCCCGATCACCTCCTGGAAGTGCTCGTCCAGCGTCTTGCCGGTTTCCCGGCAGCGCTCCTCGTGCAGTCCCTCGATCGTGCTGAAGCCGTAGACGAACTGGAAGACCGCGCCGAGCGCCCCGGAGATCTCCTCCTGGGAGAGCCCGCTGCCCTGCATGACGCGCAGCGTCGCGTTGGAGAACGCGATCGCGTGCGGACCGACGTTGAGGTACTCCCCCAGCAGCCGCGGCGCCCAGCGGTGGGTGACCAGTACCTTGCGGTACTCGGCGGCCAGGTGCCGCAGGTGGTCGCGCCAGTCCGCCTCCGGGTCGTTCTCGTCCGGCAGGTCGATCTCGCCGGCCACCGCATCGATGGCCAGTTCCAGCAGGTCGTCCTTGGTGTCGACGTACCAGTACACGGACATCGCCGTGACGCCGAGCGCGGCGGCCAGCCGGCGCATCGAGAACTTCGCGAGCCCCTCCGCGTCGAGCAGCCGGACGGTGGTTTCGACGATCTTGTCCAGATCCAGCCCGGCCGGCTGGTCCGCCTTCCGCTTGAGCGGAGGACGTTCGGTCAGCCAGACACTCTTCCGCGGTTTCCCGGCGCGGCTGCCCGTCGCTTCCATGGCCGGCCCTCCCTCATCGCTGAACTGGTCGTACGCGGTCTGCCGCCTCGATGCTATTCCGCTTCGGCACGGGAGTGACCCGCCCGTTCGGCGCGTTCGGCGCGGCCGAGCAGGATGCCGGCGAGCAGACCTCCCGCGAACACCGCAGCGGCGCCCACCAGTTGGCTGGTCTGGATGCCGGTCGCGAACGCGTCCCGCACGGCGGCGCGGTCCGCGTCCGTACGGGCTGCCGCGAGCGCGGCGGGCAGCGAGCCGGCGCCGGCCGCGACCGCCGGGAGCAGCGCGGCGAAGCGGGAGTTGAGGACCGCGCCGAGGACGGCGACGCCCAGGCCCTGGCCGCACTCCATGAGCGTGCCGTTGACGCCGGCGCCGACGCCGGCCTTGGCGGGCGGTATCGAGGACATGATGGCGTTGGCCATGGCCGGCATGGAGAGCGCGACGCCGATGCCCATGACGATCAGTCCGGCGAGCATGCCGCTGTAGGAGCCCGCGCCCGCGAGCGAAATGGCCGCGAGGCCGCCCGCGAGCAGGGTCATGCCGACGCCTATGGTCCGCGGCGTACCGAGCCTGACCATCAGCCGGCCCGCGACGCCGGAGAAGTTCAGGACCACGGCGGTCAGGGCGAGCGGCGCGATCCGCAGCCCCGCCTCCAGCGGCTCGTATCCGAGCACCATTTGGAGGTGCTGGGTGAGCAGGAACATCGAGCCGCCCATGCCGAACGCCACGAGGATGCCGCCCGCGACGGCGCCGACGAACTTCCGGTCGCGGAAGAAGTGCATGTCCAGCATCGGATGCGGGGTGTGCAGCTCCCAGCGGGCGAAGACGGTGAGCGCGAGGAGGCCGACGAGGGCGGAGCCGAGCACGCGGGCGGAGAACCAGCCGTGGTCGGGGCCCGAGATGATCGCGAAGACCACGGCGACCATGCCGATCATGGACAGCAGGGCGCCGGGCAGGTCGGGACGGTCCCCGGAGGGGTTCTTGGACTCCGGTACCAGCTTCAGCACGGCGATCAGGCCGAGCACCGCGACCGGGATGTTGATCAGGAAGATCGAGCCCCACCAGAAGTGGTCGAGCAGGGTGCCGCCGATCAGCGGACCTGCGGCGAAGCCGAGGGAGTTGACCGCTCCCCATATGCCGATCGCCTTGGGGCGCTCCTCGTTGTCGAAGATCTGGACGACGACGGCGAGGGTGGTGGTCATCAGCAGGGCGCCGCCGATGCCCATGCCGGCCCGGGCGGCGATCAGCTGGCCCGCGGACTGCGCGTAACCGGCGCACACCGAGCCGACGCCGAACAGCACCAGGCCGATGGCCAGCATCTTCTTGCGGCCGTAGCGGTCGGCGGCGTTGCCGGCCGTCAGCAGCAGGCCGGACTGGACCAGCGAATAGGCGTTGATCATCCACTGGATGTCGGCGGTGGTCGCGCCCAGCTCCTTGTTGAGGGAGGGGACGGCGACGTTGAGGACGGTGTTGTCCAGGAGGACGGTGAGCTGCGCGAGGCAGATGACGCCGAGGATGATCCAGCGCGTGGGATGGCGCGGCGGGCTCATGGCGGGGGGCGCGGCGGAGGCCACGGAGGACATACGGGCTCCCTGTACGGTGCGAGCGGATGCTTTACACCGTACAGGGACGCCCTGTACGCCGTACATTCGATTTATGAGCGGGGAGCGGTCAGGTCGTAGAGCGTGGTGCTGCCGACGGTGACCTTCTTGTAGTTGTCGGCCACCCAGGAGGTGATCTTCGAGGAGCTTCCCTGGCCACCGCCCGGGCCACCGCCCATGCCGCCACCCAGGAAGTAGTGGATCTTCCCCTCCTTCACGTACTTCTTGAACTGGGCGAGCGTCGGGGACGGGTCGCTGCCGTTGAAGCCGCCGACGGCCATGACCGGCTTGCCGGTCGCCAGCTGGTAACTGGCGGCGTTCTGCGAACCGATGGAGGCGGCGACCCAGGTGTACTCGTCGGCGTCCGCGAGCAGCTTGGCCTTCACCTCGGTGCTCACCTGCGAGCCGTTGAGCAGGCCGCCCATGCCGCCCGCGCCGCGGGTGGTGCCGCGCTCGCCGACGCCCATGCCGGGCGGCATACCCGTCCTGCCGGGCGCGCCGCCGCCCTGGCCGGGCGGCATGGGCCGTGCGCCGGGGCTCTTGGCGCCGGGCTTCCCGTCCGGACCGCCCATGCCCCCCGGGCGACCCATGCCGCCCGGGCCGCCCATGCCGCCGGAGACCGACGGGCCCGCCGTGATGATCGAGCCCGTGTGCGGGGTGGTCACCGTGTTCAGCGTGTACGCGAGGGGTCCGGCCAGCGATGTGACGAGGCCCAGCCCGGCGGCGCCGACGGCCAGCCGGCGTCCGGCACCCGAGGTGCCCCGCCCGAAGGCCGCCAGCGCGACGGCCGCGAACAGCCCGCCGACCAGTACCACCCAGCGCAGCCACGGCAGCAACGTCGGCGACCGGTCCAGCAGGACGTACGACCAGACCGCCGTGCCCGCGACCGTGACGGCGAGCACGGCCGTCGCCGCGGCGTGCTGCCGCCGCTGCCAGAGCACCGCGGCGCCCATGCCCACCAGCGCCGCGATGTAGGGCGCCAGGGCGATGTTGTAGTACTGGTGGAAGATCCCGGACATGAAGCTGAAGGTCGCGAAGGTCATCAGCAGCGCGCCGCCCCAGACCAGGAACGCGTCCCGCTGCTGCGCGGCCAGGGCGTCCGTCGCGCGCCGGGCCCGCCGCAGGACGCACAGCCCCGCGATCAGCAGCACGAAGGCCGCGGGCAGCAGCCAGGAGATCTGGCCGCCCATGTCGGAGGAGAACAGCCGGTCGATGCCGGTCTCGCCCCAGCCGCCACCGCCGCCGCCCCGGC
>NZ_NHSG01000083.1:0-8226 GCF_020024005.1 Streptomyces purpurogeneiscleroticus | reverse complement strand
CGGAGAGCAGGCCCTCGCCCACGGTCCGCGGCCCGGCTGCCCGGCCCGCGGACCGTGGGCGAGGGCCTGCTCTCCGAGGGCGCGAGCGGCCCGGAGGTCGTGGAGCTGCAGCGGCGGCTGGCGCAGCTGGCGCTGTACACCGGCGCGGCGGACGGCCGGTACGACGCCGGGGTGGCCGCTTCCGTGGCGCGGTACCAGCGGACGTACGGCGAGACGGCCGACCCGTACGGCGTCTACGGACCCGCGACCCGCGCCTCCCTGGAATTCCTCACGCGGCCCTGACCGGCCCTTTTGCCGCCCTTACCACCTGGCCCCCCTGGCCCGCTGACCAGGGGGGCTTGGCGTGTGACCGAAGCGCTTTGTATCGTGGATGAACAAAGTGGTTCCGCCCGCTTCCCCTGACCGGCGGGCGGAGCCGCTCTGTCTCGCACCACTCCTGCCCTCCAGCCGAGGAGCCCGCCGATGACGGCATCCCGCACGCTCACCGCCCGCGCGCTGCTGCTCGACATGGACAGCACGATCGTGAACTCCGAGGCCGTCGTCGAGCGCTGCTGGCGCCGCTGGGCCGCCGAGCAGGGCATGGACGCCGAGGACGTGCTGAAGGTCGTGCACGGCCGCCAGGGCTGGGCCACCATGGCCGCGCTCCTCCCCGACCGCCCGATGGAGCAGAACCACGAGGACAACCGGCGGATGCTGGCGCAGGAGACCGCGGACACCGACGGCGTCGTACCGGTACCGGGCGCGCCCGCGTTCATGGCCGCGCTCGACGGCGTGCCGCACGCCCTGGTCACCTCCGCGAGCATCCCGCTGGCCGACGCCCGGATGGGCGCCGCCGGGCTGGCCATGCCGGCCGTACGGATCACCGCCGAGTCGGTGAGCGCGAGCAAGCCGGACCCGGAGGGCTTCCTCAAGGGCGCCGCCGAGCTGGGCTTCGCCCCCGAGGACTGCCTGGTCTTCGAGGACTCCGAGGCGGGCATCCGGGCCGGCCAGGCCGCCGGGATGCGCGTCGTGGGCGTGGGCGAGCGGGCCGCCGCCTTCGCGCCGACGGTGCAGGTGGACGACCTGACGCAGGTACGCATCGAGGTGCTCCCCGAGGGCGGCGTACGGCTGCACTTCAGCGCCTGAGCGCACAAGAACCACGAAGGGCGCCACCCGCACGGGGTGGCGCCCTTCGCCGTTGCCGCGCGGCTCAGCCCACGATCGCCTCGTACAGGCTGAAGCCCGCGAGCACGATCATCACGCAGGCCGCGATCTTCGTGATGAGCTTCAGGGGGACGAACCGCATCAGCGTGCGCCCGCCCAGAATGCCGAGCGCGGCCACCGCCCACAGGGCGAGCACGGCGCCGATGCCGACGGAGACGGGGTCGCCGTAGCGGGCCGCGAGGTTCGCCGTCATGATCTGCGTCAGGTCGCCGAACTCCGCGACCAGAATCATCATGAAGCCCGCCCCGGAGACCTTCCAGAAGCTCTGGTCGGCGGGCTTCTTGACCTCTTCCTCGTCGTCGTCCTTCTTGAAGAGCAGCACGGCGGCGCCCGCCAGGAAGAGCACGCCGACGATCGCCTGGACCAGCCGGTGCGGCAGCAGCGTGAGCACGCTGCCCGCGGCGATGGCGAGCGCGACATGCACCAGGAAGGCCGCCGCCACGCCGACGAACACGTACGACGCGCGGTAGCGGGTGCCGAGCATCAGCCCGGCCAGTGCGGTCTTGTCGGGCAGCTCGGCGAGGAAGACGACGCCGAAGACGACGGCTGCGACGGTGAAGCTGAACACGGGGTGGGATACCTCGTTCGATAGGGCCGCACCGAAAGGGGCCCGGAAAAGGGGTCGCTTCGGCACGGCAGCGTTGGACACTGCGGCCGAAGGTCTCGCTGGCGTACGGACGGAATCCGTACGCTCCGGGCGCCGGCTCGCCACGAGGGCGGGCAGTATGTCGACGGTCCGGCAGAGAGCTACTCCCCTTCTGCTGGGCTCAAGGGTACGCGGTGCAATCGGCCGCACGCGACCAGCTCCAGTACCACCGATACCGCGACCGCCTGCACGGCCAGCAGCGCCACCAGGACGAACAGCTGCACCGCACCGGCCTGAACGGGTGAAGCGCCGCCCAGCAGCATGCCGACGAACGCGCCCGGCAGTGTGACCAGCCCCACCGTCCGGGTCTGATCCAGCCCCGGCAGCATCGCCTCCGAGGCGACCGGCCGGGCCACTTCCAGCCGCGCCTCCCGGTCCGGCAGCCCCAGCGCGAGGCCGGCCTCCACCTCCCCGCGCCGGGTCTCCAGCTCGTCCAGCACGCGCCGCCCGCTCAGTACCGTCGCGGTGAGCGCGCCGCCCATGAGAATGCCGGTCACCGGGATGAGGGCGACCCCGCGCGGCGGCACCAGGCCGGTCAGCAGCAGCGCGGCGACCACCGGCGCCACCCCGGCGGCGATCGGCGCCGCCGCCCACCACCACGTGCGGTTACGGGTGATCCGGCGGCCCGCCGTCCGCACGGCCACCGCGAACATCAGCAGCAGGAAGCAGACCAGCAGCGGGACCGCGCGCACCACCCAGCCGATGAGGAAGGAGACGGCGGCGAGCTGGACGGCGGCGCGCAGGCCCGCGACCGCGATGTCCCGGGCGTGGTCCAGCCGGCACAGCGCGGCGACCGTCACGGCGGCGACGAGCAGCACCGCGAGCACGACCGCGAGGGTGGCGTTGACCGGCAGCAGCACACGATCACCTTAAGTACGGGGCGACCGGCGAGACCAACGAACGCGCGTGCGGGGCGTGCTGGCGGCGCGTCACCTCTTGATCTGACGTGAGCATGTCGTCACTCTGTTACCTGGAGACCGCACGACGGAAACCCCCACTCGCCATCGTGTGGCCCGACCGATCGCACCACCGACCGATCGACCGATCGCTCGCGACTTCCCTTCCCCCACATCAACGGGAGTTCCGATGTCCAAGGTCTACGCGCGTCGTGCGTCCCTCGCGGCCGGCTCGGCCGCCGCGCTCGTCTGCACGCTGCTGCTCAGCGGCCAGTCCGCCCAAGCCGCGCCGCCCTCGCCGCCCGATGCCGCCACCGCCCGTACGTATCTCGCCGAGATCAAGGAAGCGGCCGAGGGCCCGCAGGACGGCTACAGCCGCGACAAGTTCCCGCACTGGAGCGACCAGGGCGACAGCTGCAACACCCGCGAGGTCGTCCTCAAGCGCGACGGCAAGGACGTCGAGACGGACGGCAGCTGCGCCGCGACCAGCGGCTCCTGGACCTCCCCGTACGACGGCGCCACCTGGACGCAGTCCTCCGATGTCGACATCGACCACATGGTGCCGCTCTCCGAGGCGTGGAAGTCCGGCGCCGCCGACTGGACCACCGACCGCCGCGAGCAGCTCGCCAACGACCTCACGCACGCCCAGCTCCTCGCGGTCACCGACAACGTGAACCAGGAGAAGGGCGACCAGGACCCCGCCGAGTGGCTGCCGCCGACGGCCTCGTACCACTGCGAGTACGCGCGCATGTGGGTATGGGTCAAGCACGAGTACGGCATGACCGCCGACTCCGCCGAGAAGGGCGCGCTGAAGAAGATCCTCGACGGCTGCTGACCGGACGGCTTCCGACCGGCTGCCGACCGGCAGCCACCCCCGACCGGGCGGCTCCGCCCTCCATCCCCATGCCCCGCGGAGCCGCCCGACCTCCCTCCGGCCGCCCGGCCGGCGCCCCACGGGCGCTGTGCTCCTATCCTCGGAGCCGAGGCGCGGGCAGCCGCCCGTAGGAGGTGCGGCCACACCGGCCCGCACGAGGGAGGACCGCGATGACCGGACTGCGGCTCGGACCGCTGCTGCGCTACGTGGACGAGGACAGCGCGACGGTGTGGGTGGAGACCGGGGCGCCCTGCGAGGTGACCGTGGCGTGCGGCAGCGGCGTCACCGGCGCCGACCGCACCTGGCAGGTCGCCGGGCACCACTACGCGCTGGTCCCCGTCGAGGGCCTGACGCCGGGCGAGGAGACGCCGTACCGGGTTCTGCTGGACGGGGAGCAGGTCTGGCCGCTGCCGGACAGTCCGTACCCGCCCTCCGTCATCCGCACGCTGCCGGCCGAGGGGCACGGCCCGCTCTCCGTGGCGTTCGGCTCCTGCCGCTGGGCCGCGCCGCCCTCCGGGAGCAGGAGCCACCTGGCCGCGGTGCCGGGCGTGCCGGGCGATCACCACGACCCGGCGGGCCCGGACGCGCTGGACACCCTCGCCGCCACGCTGGCCCGCGATCCGGCCCGGCCCCGCCCCGACGTGCTGCTCCTCCTCGGCGACCAGGTCTACGCGGACCAGACCTCCGAGGCGACCGCGGCGCTGCTGGCCCGCCGCCGCGACACCTCACGGCCGCCGTGGACGCAGGTGGCGGACTACGAGGAGTACACCCACCTCTATGAGGAGTCCTGGCTGGACCCGGAGGTGCGCTGGCTGCTCTCCACGGTCCCCAGCTGCATGATCTTCGACGACCACGACGTGATCGACGACTGGAACACCTCGGCCGCCTGGCTGACCCGGATGCGCGCGACCCCGTGGTGGCACGACCGGATCCTCGGCGGCCTGATGTCGTACTGGGTCCACCAGCACCTGGGGAACCTCTCCCCCGCCGACCTGGCGCGCGACGAGCTGTACACCCGGGTGCGGGCGGCGGCGGACGGCACGGACCTCGTACGGGACTTCGCCGCGGCGGCGGACGCCGATCCGACGTGCGCGCGCTGGAGCTACCGGCGCGACTTCGGCCGGGTACGCCTGGTCATGGTCGACACGCGCGCCACCCGCGTCCTGGAGGAGGGCAGCCGGGCGATGCTCGACGCGGCGGAGGCGAAGTGGCTGCGGCAGGAGGTGCTGGACGGGCCCGGCGGCTACGACCACCTGCTGATCGGCAGTTCACTGCCGTGGCTGCTGCCCCAGCTGGTGCACGACGCGGAAGTCTGGAACGCGGCGCTGTGCCGCGGCGCGCGCGGCCCGGGGTGGGCGCGCCGCGGTGAGGCGCTGCGCCAGCGGGCCGATCTGGAGCACTGGGCCGCCTTCCCGGAGTCCTTCGCGGCGCTGGCCGACCTGATCTCGGAGGCCGCCGACGGGCCGGACGCGCCCGCCACCGTGTGCGTCCTGTCCGGCGATGTGCACCATGCGTACGTGGCCGAGCCGCACTGGCCCGAGGGCGCGGGCCCGACGGGCCGCGTCCTGCAGCTGACCTGCTCGCCGGTGCACAACAGCATCCCGGCGGCGCTGCGCGTCGGCTTCCGCTTCGGCTGGAGCCGGGTGGGCCGGTGGCTGGGGCGGGCGCTGTCCCGGCACGTGCGGGCCGGCCGGCCGCCGGTGTCCTGGCGCCGCACCGGCGGCCCGTGGTTCGGCAACCAGCTGATGACGCTCACCCTGCGCGGCCGTGACGCCCGGCTGAGCCTGGACCAGGCCCACGAGACGACGGACTCCGGAAGCGGACGGCGGTCGGCACGTCTGGAGCGCGTGCTGGAGCGGTCGTTGACGTGACCGGGGCTGCGTAACCCCTTGACTGGCTTATTGGTCTGGACCACAGTGACGGTCACGCAAAGGTTCAGACCAACACTCAGCCAAACGCTTGAACTTGCAAGCACAAATAAGGCACGCCTAACCTTCAGGTCTCTCGGTTACCGTCCCCAGCCGCAGGAGTCCCTGTCATGTCCACACCCCTCGCCGCGTTCACCGAACGCGGCCGCCCCCACGCGACCGCTCTCTTCCGCATCGTCACCGGCCTGCTCTTCGCCTGCCACGGCGCCTCCTCACTCTTCGGCGTCCTCGGCGGCGCGATGGGCCAGGGCGGCACCGTCCCGGCCGGCACCTGGCCGGGCTGGTACGCCGCGGTCATCCAGCTCGTCGGCGGCCTCCTGGTGCTGCTCGGCCTCGGCACCCGCACCGCCGCCCTGATCAGCTCCGGCTCCATGGCGTACGCGTACTTCTCCGTCCACCAGGGCGAGGCGCTGTGGCCGATCCAGAACGGCGGGGAGCCCTCCGCGCTGTTCTGCTGGGCCTTCCTCCTGCTGGCCTTCACCGGCCCCGGCGCCTGGGCGCTGGACCGCGTCTTCTTCGGCTCCGGGGACCGGGACGGGAGCGCCGCCCCGGCCGCTCCCCGGCCGGAGCCCAGCGCCGCCTGAGCCGCCGCTCTCCGCTCAGCCCTTGAGGGCCGCCCGTCCCGGCGGCCCTCAAGGGCGTTCAGGAGACCCTGCGGCTCACCTCGCCGCGTGCTTGAACGGCACCGAGAGGCAGCCCAGCCGGTCGCCCGCCATGCCGGCATGGCCATGCCCGGTGTGCGTCTTGTGGTCGTGGATCACCACGGACCGGGCCTCACCCTGACGGAACCACCATGAGTGCTTCGACGACACCGAGGCGTCGCCGTCGGAGTCCGTGGTGAAGTCCAGCCACACCTCGTTCTCGGGGTTGGCGTACTTGGGGTCGACGGACGGCTGCTTCGGATCCTTCCGGTTCTGGTAGTGCGGCCCGGAGGAGTCCGGCTTCTCGCCGCACGGCTTGGTGTGGACGTGCGAACCGTAGGTGCGGTGCGGCTGGAGCCCCTTCACCTTCAGCCGGATCGTCATCCCGTGGTCGTTCTTCCACTGCGCCACCACGATCCGCGCCCCGGCCGGCACCTTCTTCGTGTCGTACGTCACCGCGTCGGACGGGTCGAACTCCGACACCGGGGTGAACCGGCTCTCCTTGCCCACCGCCAGGTCCCCGCCCCCGGGCGTGCCGCCGTGCGCGGGCGCCGCCACGGCCGGCGCCGCCAGCAGCAGCGCCGCCACCGCACCCGTCACCATTCCTGCCGCCATCCCACTTCCTCCTCGTCACTCCCCGTACTGGAGGCGCGCGGGTGCGCGCCGGATCCACGGTGTAGCCCAGCAGGCGATCACACCGGCAGGAAACGCGTGATTCGGACAACACCTGCCGCCCCGGGCTCCGATCTCCGGACATCCCAGGCGTACGCTGTACAGCTGTACGAGCGACAAGCCGCCCCTGCCGCTGCCATGCGACGTCGCGGCCGGGGACGACTTGGAGTGACGAGGTGCTGGAGAGTCTGGGGGCGCTGGCCGATCCCCCATGGATTTATCTGATCGTCGGACTGTGTGTACTGCTCGACGTCTTTGTGCCCTTCCTGCCGAGCGGCGTACTGCTGATCGCCGCCGCGACGGCCGCCGGCACCCGGTCCGCCGCCGTCGGCGTCTCGCCGGTACCCGGTGACTCGGGCCTGACGGACCTGCTCGCGCTCGCCCTGTGCGCCGCGGCCGCTTCGGTACTGGGCGACCTGGCCGCCTACCGGGTGGCCTGGCGCGGCGGCGACCGCTTCGACCGCGCCATCGCCCGCTCGCGCCGCCTGACCGCCGCGCAGGAACGTCTCGGCACCGCGCTCACCCGGGGCGGCGGGATCATCGTCGTACTGGCTCGCTTCGCGCCCGCCGGGCGCTCCGTGGTCAGCCTCGGCGCGGGCGTCGCCCACCGCACGGTCCGCGAGTTCCTGCCCTGGTCGATGGTGGCCGGGGTGGCCTGGGCGGCGTACAGCGTGGCCCTGGGCTACTTCGGGGGCCATCTGCTGGGCGCCACGTGGTTCAGCACCGGGGTCTCGGTCCTCGCCCTCTTCGCCGCCGGCTCGGCCGCGCTCTACGTGATGCGCCGCCCGGAGCGCCGCCCCGCGCACTCGGGCTGACGGCCGCCGCTCCGTACACCTGAGGACACTCCTAGTCGCCCTCCTCCCGCGCCGCCTCGGGCACCACCGCGATCGGGCAGAGCGCGTGCAGCAGCACGGCGTGCGCGACCGAGCCCAGGCGCCGGCCGATCGGCAGCCTCCGGCGGTGCCGCCCGACCACCACCAGGTCGCTCTGCTCGGACGCCTCGACCAGCTGCCCGGCCGCGTCCGCGGTGCGCAGCGCGGCCTCCACCGCGACCTCCGGATACCGCTCCCGGTATCCGGCGAGGACCTCCGTCACCTGCCTGTCCAGCGCCTGCTCGTACTCCTGCTGTGTCGTCTCGTACGCGACCACATAGTCGAAGGCGGTCGGCACGACCATCGGCCACATGTACGCGGCGATCACCTGGAGGGCCGCTCCGCGCCGGGCCGCCTCCTGGAAGGCGAAGCCGATCGCGCTGCTCTCCCGCGCCTCCTCCGCAGTCGGGTCGATGCCCAGGGTGACGCGGCCGTGCGCCGGTCCCTGCCGGTGGCCGGCGCCGGGCCGGGCGGCGCCGCCGTCCGCTGCCGCC
>NZ_NHSG01000082.1:0-8142 GCF_020024005.1 Streptomyces purpurogeneiscleroticus | reverse complement strand
TCCCCGTCTCCCCGTTTTTCCCCGTCCCCCGCTTTTTCATTTCTCCGTACGAGCGTAGAAGGTGTAGCCCCCGAAACCGTTGCCGGAGCATTGCGCGCCCGCTACGGCTGCGGTGCGGACGGTTTCTGTGCGGTCCTGCGTGACCGCTCGGCAAGCGGCTACACGTCCTCGTGGCGCCACCTGGCGGGCAAGCGTCAGGGGCTCCCGAACAGGGAGGAGTTGGCATGATCTTCTTCCGGCGGTCCCGCCTGAAGGCACGCGCCGTGAAGCAGAGGACGAGGCAGGCCGCCGGCCGCACCACGGAGGCGCTGGACGCCCGGCTGCCGGTCGCCGAGGGCGGCGGGCTGCTGCGCAAGCCGTTCCCCGATCACTGGTCCTTCCTCCTGGGCGAACTGGCCCTCTACAGCCTGATCGTGCTGGTGCTGACGGGGGTGTACCTCACGCTCTTCTTCGAGCCCGGCATGCGCGAGGTGGTGTACGACGGCTCGTACGCGCCGCTTTCCGGTGTCCGGATGTCCGAGGCGTTCGACTCCACCCTGCGGATCAGCTTCGACGTGCGCGGCGGGCTGCTGATCCGGCAGATGCACCACTGGGCCGCGCTCGTCTTCCTCGCGGCGATCGGCGTCCACCTGCTGCGGGTCTTCTTCACCGGCGCGTTCCGCAAGCCCCGCGAGGTGAACTGGATGATCGGCGTGACGCTCTTCCTGCTGGCGCTGGCGGAGGGCTTCGCCGGTTACTCGCTCCCCGACGACCTGCTGTCGGGCACCGGGCTGCGGATCGCGCAGGGCATCATGCTGTCGCTGCCGCTCGTCGGGTCGTACGTCAGCATGTTCGTCTTCGGTGCGGAGTTCCCCGGCCACGACCTGATCTCCCGGCTGTACGGAGTGCACATCCTGCTGCTGCCGGGCCTGATCCTGGCGCTGGTCACCGTCCACCTGATCCTGGTCTTCCATCTGAAACACACCCAGTGGGCGGCCCCGGGCCGCACCCACCGCAATGTGGTCGGCAGGCCCCTCGTCCCCCACTTCTCGGCCACGTCGGGCGGCCTGTCCCTCATGGTCTTCGGAGTGACGGCGTTCCTCGGCGGGGTGGCGCAGATCAACCCGGTCTGGGTGTACGGCCCCTACCGTCCGGACCAGGCGTCCACCGGCTCCCAGCCGGACTGGTACGTCGGCTTCCTGGAGGGCTCGCTGCGGCTCGTCCCGCCGTGGGAGACGACGGTCGCCGGCCACACCCTCATGTGGAACGTGCTGCTCCCGGCCGTGGTGCTGCCGCTCGCGCTGTTCGCGCTGCTGTACGCCTATCCGTTCGCCGAGGCGTGGGTGACCGGTGACCGGCGCGAGCATCACCTGTGCGACCGGCCGCGCGACCGGCCCGTGCGCACGGCACTCGGCACGGCGGCGGTCAGCGCCTACGCGGTACTGCTGCTGGCCGGCGGCAACGATGTGGTGGCCGACACCCTCGGCATCTCCCTCAACGCGCTGACCTGGACGCTGCGGACAGCGCTGATCGTGCTGCCCGTCGTCGTGTTCGTGGTGGTCAAGCGGGTGTGCCTGGCGCTGCGCGAAGCCGAGCTGGAGCGGCTGGTTGAGGGCGAGGAGACCGGGCTGATGCGCCAGACGGTCGAGGGCGGTTACGAGGAGGAGCACCGGCCGGTGGGCGAGGAGGAGCGGTACGTGGTGCTGTACGGCAGTATGCCGGCGGCTCCCCCGCTGCCCGCCGAGGGGAACGGTGACGGCGACGGGGGCGGTGAGGCCGGGCGGCTGCGGTCCGCGCTCAGCCACTGGTTCGCGGCGGACTCCCGGGAGTCCGGGCGTCAGCTGCGCGGCCGGCCGGCGCGCGGCTCACGGCCGCCGGACTCCTGACGGCCCTGACGGTCCTGCCGGTCCTGGCGCCCCGCGTACTGGAACACCATCTCGAAGACGCCGAGGGCCAGCACGCCCGCCCCGAGCAGCGCCAGCCACAGCCCGAAGACCACGCCGAGCGCCACGACCGTGAACCCGGCGGCGACGACGAGGGGCCAGGGGCTGGCGGGCGGGAAGAAGTCCAGCGGCCCGGCGGTGTCGGCCACCTCGGCGTCGCGGCGGTCCTGCGCCCGCCGCCCGCGCCGCCGGTACTGCACGGCCAGGAAGAAGGCGACCAGCGCGGCCATCAGGCACGCGACGATCAGCACGCTGGTGCCCGCGGGGTCGTGCCCGTACCTGCCGTAGACGCCGGCCGTGACGGCGAAGAAGCCCGCCACCCCGGTGAAGAGAATCGCTTCGGTCTTCATGTGCCCCACTCCTTCCGCGGGTTCACGTGCGCCATTCCTTCTCCGGGTGGTGCAGGTCGAAGGCGGGCGATTCGGAGCGGATGCGCGGCAGCGCGACGAAGTTGTGGCGCGGCGGCGGACAGGACGTGGCCCACTCCAGGGACCGGCCGTAGCCCCACGGGTCGTCGGTGCCGACGCGCGTGCCGTACTTCGCGGTCTTCCACACGTTGTAGAGGAACGGCAGTGTCGAGGCGCCCAGCAGGAACGCGCCGAGGGAGGAGACGGTGTTGAGCAGGGTGAATCCGTCGGCCGCGAGGTAGTCGGCGTAGCGCCGCGGCATGCCGTTCTCGCCGAGCCAGTGCTGGACGAGGAAGGTGGTCTGGAAGCCCACGAACAGCGTCCAGAAGTGGATTCTGCCGAGCCGGTCGTCCAGCATCTTCCCCGTCAGCTTGGTCCACCAGAAGTAGAAGCCGCCGAACATCGCGAACACGACCGTCCCGAACAGCACGTAGTGCAGATGCGCCACGATGAAGTACGAGTCGGTGAGGTGGAAGTCCAGCGGCGGCGAGGCGATCACTACGCCGCTGAGCCCGCCGAGCAGGAACGTCACGAGGAAGCCGACCGCCCACAGCATCGGTGGTTCGAACGACAGCGAGCCCCGCCACATCGTCCCGATCCAGTTGAAGAACTTCACCCCGGTGGGCACCGCGATCAGGAACGACATCAGGGAGAAGAACGGCAGCAGCACGGCGCCGGTGGCGAACATGTGGTGCGCCCAGACCACGGCCGACAGCATCGTGATCGCGACGGTCGCGCCGATCAGCCCGACGTACCCGAAGACCGGCTTGCGGGCGAAGACCGGCAGGATCTCCGTCACGATGCCGAAGAACGGCAGCGCGACGATGTACACCTCGGGGTGGCCGAAGAACCAGAACAGGTGCTGCCACAGGATCGCCCCGCCGTTGGCCGCGTCGAAGATGTGCGCGCCGAACTTCCGGTCCGCCTCCAGGGCCAGCAGCGCCGCCGTCAGCACGGGGAAGGCGGGGAGCACGAGGATCGAGGTGAAGAGCACGTTCCAGGTGAAGATCGGCATCCGGAACATCGTCATGCCGGGCGCGCGCAGGCACATGATCGTGGTGATGAAGTTGACCGCGCCGAGCGTGGTGGACACACCCGCCACGACCAGGCCCATCGTCCACAGGTCACCACCGGCGCCCGGTGACCGGACCGCCCCGTTCAGCGGCGCGTACGCGAACCAGCCGAAGGCCGCGGCCCCGCCGGGCACCAGGAATCCGCTCACCACCATCAGCCCGCCGAAGAGGTACATCCAGTACGACAGCGCGTTCAGGCGGGGGAAGGCCACGTCCGGCGCGCCGATCTGGAGCGGCATGACGGCGTTCGCGAACCCCGCGAAGAGCGGGGTGGCGAAGAGCAGCATCATGACCGTGCCGTGGATCGTGAACAGCTGGTTGTAGACGTGCTCGTCGGTGATCTGCAGCCCGGGCCGGGCCAGTTCGGCCCGCATCAGCAGTGCGAGCAGGCCGCCGAAGAGGAAGAAGCAGAAGGACGTCACCAGGTACAGATTGCCGATCACCTTGTGATCGGTGGTCTTCGTCAGCCGGACCAGCCGCCTGCCCAGCGGCGGGGCCGGCCGGTATCCCGTCCGCACCGCGCCGTCCGCCAGTTCGGTCACAGCCTCGCCTCCCGGGAACACACCGACCCATCCGTGCCCGAGTGCCCCGCGCGGCGGGGAAAATCCGCCCGGTCGGCGGGACAATTGCTGTGTGGACAGGGACCGGGAGGTACGGGTGGTACGCGGTACCCGGCTGCGGGCACTGGCGCCGGGGGCGCTGAGCGGGGCCCTCGCCGGATACGCGGCGCTGGCCGTCGCGGAGCTGGCGTCGGCGGCGGTGGGGCCGCAGGCGGGCCCGGTCGTGGCGGTGGGCGGCGCGGCGATCGACCTGACGCCGGCGCCGGTGAAGGACTGGGCGATCCGGACCTTCGGCACGGCCGACAAGCTCGTCCTCCAGCTCGGCATCCTGGCCGTACTGGCGCTGCTCGCGCTCGCCCTGGGCGTCCTCGCGCTGCGCCACCGGCGACTCGGCGCGGCGGGCGTCCTGCTGTTCGGCGTGGTCGGCGCGGTGGCCGCGACGAGCCGGCCGGACGCGACCGCCCTCGACGCGCTGCCTTCGGTGGCCGGGGCGGTGGCGGGCGGCGGACTGCTGTACTGGTTCGCCGGGCGGCTGCGCGTGCGGACGGAACCGGAATCAGCACCGGAACGAGCACGGGGACCGGCCCCGGAGGCGGCGGCCCCGGAGACACCGGAGGCGACGGCCGGGGAAGCACCCGTGGCCGGCAAGGGCTGGAACCGCCGCGGCTTCCTCCTCGCGGCCTCGGCCGCGGCGGCGGCCTCCACCGGCGTCGGCGCGCTGGGCCGTACGCTCAGCAGCTCGGGCAGAGACGCGCTCGCCTCCCGAAGCCGTATCGTCCTGCCCGCACCGGCGTCCCCCGCACCGCCCGTCCCGCGGGGAGCCCAGCTGCGTGTCGCGGGCCTCGGCCCGTTCCGCACCCCGACGAAGGACTTCTACCGGGTCGACACGGCGCTCCTCGTCCCCAAGGTCGACGCCACGACCTGGCGGCTGCGCCTCCACGGCAAGGGCGTCACCGCGCCGCTGACGCTGACCTTCGACGATCTGCTCCAACGCGACCTGATCGAGCGCGACATCACCCTCGCCTGCGTGTCCAACGAGGTCGGCGGCCCGTACGTGGGAAACGCGCGGTGGATCGGCGTACCGCTGGCGGAGCTGCTCCGGGAGTGCGGTGTCCGGCCGCCGTCCCGGGGCGGCCCGGCCGACCAGCTCGTGGCGCGGTCGGTGGACGGCATGACGATCGGCAGTCCGGTCGAGGACGTCATGGACGGCCGGGACGCGATGCTGGCGCTGGGCATGAACGGCCGGCCGCTGCCGCTGGAGCACGGCTTCCCGGTACGGATGGTCGTCCCCGGCCTGTACGGCTATGTCTCGGCCTGCAAGTGGATCGAGGACATCGAACTCACCACGTTCGACGCCTACGACGCGTACTGGGTCGAGCGCGCGTGGGCCCGCGAGGCGCCCGTCAAGACGCAGTCGCGCATCGACACTCCCAGGCCCGACGCGCGGCCGAAGCCCGGCACGGTCATGATCGCCGGCGTCGCGTGGGCGCAGCACCGCGGCATCGACCGGGTCGAGGTGCGGATCGACGACGGCCCGTGGCGGCGGGCGGATCTCGCCGCGGAGGACACCCGCGACACCTGGCGCCAGTGGTCCCTCCCGTGGCGAGCGACCCCCGGTACCCACACCCTCACGGTGCGCGCCACGGACCGCACCGGACAGACCCAGCCCGCACGCCGCACCCCGCCCGTCCCCGACGGGGCCACGGGCCACCACTCGGTGTCCGTCACCGTCGAGTGACGTGCCCGGGCGCCCTCAGCCGTCGAGTACGCGGTCGGTGTCCAGGCGGGTGAGGAGTTCGGGGTGGTGGAGTTCCGCCACGGGGGCCAGCAGGTCCGGGTGGCGCAGGAGCGCGGCGGCTTGCTGGTCGTGGACGTCGGGCGCGACGAGGCGGCGGAATTCGACGGGGGTACCGGACGTGTGCCAGGAGCCGGCGAGGGCGGTCACCGCGGCTTCGGCCAGGGCCGGTGTACTGAGGAGGGCCGCCGCCCAGCTCGCGACGACCTCGTCCACCCACGACCGCCACGCGTGCTCCGCCACGTCACCCTGTTCGGGGGCGTCCGCGCCGGTGAGCCAGTCGAGACGCCCTGAGCCGCCCGGGCCGGTGACCGAGACCAGTGCGGCGTCCATCGGCGTCGGATAGCGCAGCCACGCCGCGACGGTCACGGCCTGCCGGGCCTGCGCTTCGGTGAGGGCAGCGCTCAGGGCGCCGCCGCTCGAGGGATACGCGCAGGTCAGCCACTGGGTCGTCGCCGATATCAGCGGGGAGAGGTCCGTGGGCACCGATGAGCCCTCCGAGTCGGTGAGGGGGCAGGCCGCACAGAACGCTACCCAGCGGCACTCTCCGGGTGAATGATGCAGGTCACGACGGAGACGTGGCGTTCGTCTCCGCTTGTCCGGTTGTCCGGTACCGGCTACCCGGGGTCGGCGGCCGGCAGCGGGCGGACGGTGAGGATCTGCTGCGCGTGACCGACGGGGCCGTTGATGTCGTGCAGGACCGTGCTGGTGATGCCCTGGCCGGTGCCGCCGAAGGTGACGGTGGTGTCCAGTCCGGTCCAGCGGCCCGCCGGCTGCCGGTGAAGGTGGACGGTGAGGTCCACGTTGGGGAACATCCAGGCGGTGGGCGACTCGCGCACGGCGATGCCGTTGGCGGTGTCGACCAGGGCGAGGTAGGACGCCAGCGGACTGCTGGGCTGTCCCGCGACGAGGTCGAGCGGCGTGGACACCCAGGCGGTCGTGCGGCCCGGTTGCGGCGGCGCCACCGGCCGGACGTCCAGCGAAGCGATGTACCCACCGGGCCATACGGAGCCCAGCGGCCAGGAGGACAGTGATTCGGGCGGCTGGAGCCGGTCACCGGCGCCGCCGGCCACGGCCGCGGTGTCCACGGCGGCGAGCAGCCAGGCCCGCGCCCGGACCACGGGGCGGTCGGCGATCCGTACGACGGCCTCGATCAGTTCGATCGTACGGCCCGGCCGCAGCGTCTCCACGCGGATCTCGCACTCGTCGAGCGCGAGGCGCCCGAGGATGTCGAAGCTGATCCGTCCGAGGACCAGCCCGCTGTCCGGGCGTGCGGACAGATGGCGCTCCATGGCGTGCACGATGAGGCCGCCGAGCGGGCTGAAGTGCTGCTCGTTGATGTCCCAGGCACCGCTCACGTGCGGGGTGGGCTTGTAACGGTGCTCGTCTATGGGCTCGTAGTAGCTGTCGTACTGCGGCACGCCGGTGCTCAACGGAAGGTTCTCCTCGGCCTGGTGTCAACGAGTGTCGGAGAGCGTCAGGTCAGGATGGCATGCGGGACGCGGGCCGTGAAGATCGTCAGGCCGGGCCCTGGGCCGCGGGCCGGCGGGCCGTATCGGGTGGCCAGACGGGGCGGTGGCTCTCGGGGAGAGTGGCGAGGGCCTGGGTGACGGTGGTGAAGACCGGGAGCAGTTCGCTGCTGCCGGTCTGGTCGAGTATCTGCCGCACGCGGCGGCCCACGCACGCCAGCAGGAGGCGGCCCTGGCGGCGGCGCAGGAGCCAGTGCAGGCCCAGCAGGCAGTTCAGGCCGCGGGAGTCGCAGAAGGTGAGGGCGGAGCAGTCGAGGACCAGATAGCGGTTACCGGCGCCGACGCAGGAACCCACCGTGACGCGGAAGACGCCTTCGCTGCCGTGGTCGAGTTCGCCGCTGACGCGCAGCACGGCGCCGGCGTCGCAGGAGGCGAGCGTGGTGATCGCCAGTCCGTCGGCGTACGGCATGCAGCACCTCCGGCGCTCCTCGTGCCCACTTCCCGTTGTTGCGGATCGTACGGGCCGTGCGAGGGGAAACAAGGTGGTTCCCCCAGTTTTTTCCTCCTCGCTCCGGCTCCTCCCCCTTCCGCCTTTCTGCGGTGGGGAGTTGCGGGGAGCCGTGGGGAGTTGACGCTGCGGTCCGGTCCGGCGGCCTCGGCCGACCGTGCGCGTACGCACTGTGCGGTACGGTCCGTTCAGCCAACACCCGGCGAGAGGAGGGGGCGCAGTGTCCGGACCCGTGGCCCGCGCCGTCATGGACGACCGAGGCCGACTCCGCACGATGCTCGACTTCGCCCGCCGTCACTTGGCGAGCAACGCGGCCGAGGCCGAGGCGTTCGCCCCCGGCGACCACAGCGGCCAGATGCGCCACCGCCTCGCCGGCCTCACGAAGACCATCGAACTGCTCCTGGAGGC
>NZ_NHSG01000081.1:0-8133 GCF_020024005.1 Streptomyces purpurogeneiscleroticus | reverse complement strand
ACCCCCGCCCTACGCGCTGTCCCCCGACTCACCCGTACGCAGTCCCACGTCCCTGCCACGACGGCCCGATGCGTCACGGCTCCGCCGGCAAAGGCGGGGGCCAGGGAGCTCGCGGCGGAGCCGAGCCCGGCTCGCTCATGGCGGCGTATGAGGGCAACCTTGGGCAGGCCGATCAGCACGACCGCCAGGGCGAGCAGACCCACCAGGCCAAGGCCGAGGGTGTTCCTCGGGCGCGCCACGACGAAGACCAGGACGACGATGACGCCAGGGCTCGCGATGGCCGCGTAGACCAGGACGGGGTGCATGCCTCTGCCCGCCACGTACGTTGCCGGTGATCCGGCCGGGGCCGACGACCGAGCTACGCGCGGTGCAACTCCCGCCTGTGCGCCCGAGCCCGGATGACTCCTTCCCGCGAGGACCAGCTGTAGCGCCCCGCGTACTTCTTGACCGGGGCCCAGGCGAACAGTCCCGCGACGATCAAGAGCGGCAGCAGCCCGAGGGAGTCCGGACCGGAGAAGTCGGCGAGGATGGCCACCACGACGATGAAGCTCATGACCAGGACGACAGCCCCGAAGAAGAAGCGGCCGTGCGGGTACCCCTGTGTGCCGTAGCGGTCCGGGAACTCCGCGTCGTGCCCACGGTCGACGGCTGCCCACTGCTGCATGAGAGCGAAGCGTTGAACGGACCTCTTGCGCAGCGCACGCAGAACGAGGAGAGCCGGTACGGCGAGTACGGCGAGCATCACCACACCCAGTACCGCCGCCACCGCGACGTCGGTGGAGCCGCCCGTCCCGGATCCGGCGGCATCGATCACCATGGCGGGGACCATGCCGACGGTGAGCGTCACCAGGCCCGCACACAGCAGGAAGACGAGCGCCCGGCCGCGCGACAGATCCTCACGGATCAGCGCGTCGAGGGCGTCCGCCTGATCCCGCAGCCGGGACGCACGATCCGGCCAGCTGTCCGGTGCGCCGGGAGGCGCCGGTAGAGGTGCAGCCCGGAAGGAGGACGTGCGAGCGGGAGCTGAAGGGGGACAGGGGTGACCGTTTGCGGTGTTCGTCATTTCCATTCCCGTGACGGCAGTGACCGGTGTCTCCCTGCGGATACTCGCAGCTACCCTGACCAGCGAAAAGGCCCTCCCGTGGGGAGGGCCTCGAAGAGCGCCCCCGGCAGGACTCGAACCTGCGGCCAAGTGCTTAGAAGGCACCTGCTCTATCCACTGAGCTACGGGGGCCGGGTGTGGGCGTGGATCACGGACCGCGGACCAGGATAGGGGGCCGCGTGCCTCGTCCCGGTTGCTTCACCTCCGTGGCACGTTGTGGAGGTTCAGTGAAGCGGTCCCGATAATCGCAGGCAGGTACGAATTCTGCATCGGTTTTGGCGCCTCGTGGGACGGGTGTTGTGCACTCGTTATGCCTGAGCCCCTCCTGTCGCGGGCGCCCCACGCGTCACAGATCCCGTTTTGTGTGGGTTCGTACGGCGCGCACATAGGGCTATACACTTCAAAAAGCCGTCGAAATTGGGCATTCTTCACATGTGGCGACCTTGGACGTAGGACCCCGGATCATCGACGCGCTCTCCGTGCTGCGTGACCGCGTCGCCGCCGCACGCTTCCCGCTCCCGTTGCCAGGGGTCGCGCGCGCCCGCCGCGACCGCGCCGAGTTGCTCGCTCACCTCGACGACTATGTGATGCCCCGTTTGCGCGCTCCTCAGGCACCGCTCCTCGCCGTCGTCGGCGGATCCACCGGCGCCGGCAAGTCCACGCTGGTCAATTCCCTGGTGGGACGGCATGTGACGGAGGCGGGCGTGCTGCGGCCCACCACCCGTACGCCCGTACTGGTGTGCCATCCGGACGACCGGCACTGGTTCACCGGACCCCGCGTCCTCCCCGACCTCGTGCGCGTATGGATGCCCGAGCAGGGGAGCGGCACGGGCCACGTGGGGGCGTATGGGAGCGCTCTTTACGGGAGCGAGAGCGAAGAGGGGGCGGAGCTCTACGAGGACGAGGGGGACGGCGGTGACGGGGGCGACGGGCCCGCGCCGCTGCGTATCGAGACGGACCGCGGCGTCACCAGAGGGCTCGCCCTCCTGGACGCTCCGGACATCGACTCCCTCGTGGCGCGCAACCGTGAGCTCGCCGCGGAGCTGATCTGCGCGGCGGACGTGTGGGTGCTGGTCACGACGGCCTCGCGGTACGCCGACGCCGTGCCCTGGCACCTGCTGCGGACCGCAAAGGAGTACGACGTCACGCTCGTCACCGTGCTCGACCGGGTGCCGCACCAGATCGCGCCCGACATCGCGGGCCGGTACGCGGCGCTGCTCAACCGTGCCGGCCTCGGCGACGTACCGCGCTTCACCATCCCCGAGCTGCCCGAATCGGCGGGTGGCGGCAGCGGCCTGCTGCCCGCCACCGCGGTCGCCGCGCTCCGCGCCTGGCTGGAGCGGCACGCCGAGGAGCCCGTGGCGCGGCAGGCAGCCGTGGCCCGTTCCGTGGCCGGGGCGGTCGCCTCGTTGCGCAGCCGGCTCCCGGCGCTGGCCGCGGCGTCCGCCGCCCAGCACGCCGCCGCGGTCCGGCTGGCCGACCGGGTCGAGGACGCGTACGAGAAGGCGGCCGTACGGGTACGGAGCGCCGTCGCCGCCGGCGAGGTCCTCTCGGGGGACGCGCGCGCCCACTGGCGCGACCACGCACTCGGGGGCCGCCCCGACGAACTGCTGGACGCCCTCACCCGCGGGCTCACCTCCCTCTTGTGCTGCGCGGTGGAGGAGGCGGACGAGCGGACGGCGGAGGCATGGCGGCGGGAACCGGCTGCGGCCGGGCTCGGCCCACCCGGGGGCGTGTGGGACGCCGGTACCAGTGCCAGTGCCGCCGATAGCGATACAAGTGCCAGCGCCAGTGCCGGTACCGCTGCCGGACGGCTCGGCATTCTTGCGCGGCGCTGGCGGCGCTGCCTGGAGGAGCTCGCGGAGGACGAGGTACGCGAGGTACGGACGGCGAGGGAGGCGTCCGGGGACGTGCGCGGCGTATTCGGGGGCGTACGGGCGCTGACGCGCGAGGCGCGCGTCCCGGGGGAAGCGCGCGGACCCGAACGGGCGGGGGCGGCCGTACCGGAAGAAGCGGCGGCGCTGCTCGCCACCATGTTGCTGGGCGGCCGCAGGGCCCGTACGGCGGGCGAGAACCTCGCCGAGCTGCTCGGCGCGCACGGAGCGCTGCGGCTGCGGGACCGGGGCAGTGCGCTGCTGGACACGTACCTGGACCGGGCGCTGGCGGGCGAGCGGGAACGCAGGCTCGCCCCACTGGACGAGCTGACCGTGTCCCCTGAGCAACAGGCGGAGCTGATCGCCGCCCTCTCGGTGCTGCGCAGGGAGCCGGTACCGGGGCCGGCATCGGGGCCCGCCCCGGAGGGGGCGATGGCGAGATGACGGAGACGTCCGTGGCGGCGGCGTTGCCGCCGGAGTGTGAGTGGCACCTGCAGAGAGGGCTTCATGGTGAGCGGTGAGGGCGAGGACGCGACCGGCTATGGATGCGTACCACGGGGGCGGCGCACCGTGGAGGACGAACTGCAGCCACGGATCGACGCGCTGCGGGAGCTGATCGGGCTGTCCCGGACGCGGCTGGACGGGCGGACGCTGGACGAGGCCGGGCAGGTACTGGACGCCGCGGACGAGCGGTACCGGCTGTCGGGCGAGCACACGGTCGTGGCGGTCGCCGGAGCGACCGGCAGCGGCAAGTCGTCGCTCTTCAACGCGCTCGCCGGCGCACCGTGCTCGCAGGTGGCGGCGCGCCGTCCGACCACTTCGCAGCCCGTGGCGTGTGTGTGGCCGGGCGACCGGGCCGGCGCCGAAGGGCTGCTGCACCGGCTGGCCATCCCCGTAGAGCAGCGCTTCGTACCCGCCTCGGGGCCTGCGTACGACGAGGACCTGCGCGGGCTCGTCCTGCTCGACCTGCCGGACCACGATTCGGCAGCGGCCGGCCACCGCGCTCAGGTGGACCGGGTGCTGAAGGCGGTCGACGCCGTCATCTGGGTCGTGGATCCGGAGAAGTACGCGGACGCGGTGCTGCACGAGCGGTATCTGCGCCCCTTGGCGGGCTACGCCGAGGTGACCTTCGTCGTGCTCAATCAGGTGGACCGGCTGCCCGGTGACGCCGCTGACCAGGTGGTCGACGATCTGCGGCGGCTGCTCGACGAGGACGGGCTGGCGCTCAGCGAGCACGAGGAGCCGGGCGCCACGGTACTCGCGCTGTCCGCGGCCACCGGAGAGGGCGTGGACGAACTGCGGGACGCGCTCCGGCAGTTCGTGGCGGAGCAGGGGGCTCCGGGGCGTCGCCTGGCCGCGGACGTGGACGCCGCGGCGGAACGCCTGCAGCCGGTGTACGTGGCGGAGGGGCACGCCGGGCTGACCGAACGGGCGCGGGAGGACTTCGAGGAACGGCTCGCCGAGGCCGTGGGCGCCACGGCGGCCGCGCGCGCGGCCGAACGCGACTGGCTGCGCCACGCGGATCACGCCTGCGCCACCCCGTGGGTACGCCTGCGGAGTTCAAGACAGGGCGCGTCGCCCGGCCGGCTTTCGTGCGGGCAGACCTTGCCCGGGCAGACCGTGCCCGGGCAGGCATCGCGCGCCGTGACCGAGCAGGCAGTGCGGGCCGTCGCCGGTGAGGCGGCGCGAGGACTGCCCGTGCCGTGGGCGCAGGCAGTGCGCGAGGCGGCGGACAAGGGCGCGCAGGGGCTGCCGGAGGCGCTGGACCGGGCGGCGGACGCGGCCGACAGGGCGCTGCGGGCGGGGCCTCCGGCGAAACCGCGGTGGTGGACCGTGGCTGCGGCGGGTCAGGGGCTGCTGGTCGCACTGCAGGCGCTGGGTGTGCTGTGGATGGTGGGCCTGCTGTGCGGGGTGGAGTGGGCAGCCAGGGGGACGGGATGGCTTCCGGCGCTGGTGCTGATCACGGCCGGTACGGTCGGCGGGCCCGCGCTGTCCTGGCTGTGCGGTGTGGCAGCACGCGGCCCCGCGCGACGGTACGGGCAGGACGCCGAACGGGAGTTGCGGGCCGCGGCGGCCGGCTGTGGCCGGGCCCGGGTGCTGGAGCCGGTCGCGGCGGAGCTTCTGCGGTACCGGGAGGTGCGCGAGCAGTACGCGGTGGCGGCGGGGGTGTGAGCGGGCCCCGCGAGGCGATTTTGGGGCCACGAGATCGTGGGCTCACGAGATCACGGGTCACGAGATTGCGGGTCACGAGATCGTGAGGCCGCGGGCGGATCACTCGTACGGGTGGCCGACTTTTCCCCAATTCTTCCTGCCCGGTGGTTGTCCCCGGCGGTTGTCCACAGCCCCCGACGAGTTTTTGTGAACTCGTGCAGCATGAGTTCCAGGCGCGGTCGAGGGCGGGATCGACGACCGGGCCGGCAGAGATAAGGAAGAGCAAGAACGGGGGGACGACGATGTCCGACACGATGGTGACGCTGACGGGGAACGCGGCGACGGCGGTGGAGCACCGCTATACAAAGGACGGCGCGGCAGCGGCGAGGTTCCGGATGGCCTGCACGCCCCGCCGCTTCGACAGGGAGCAGGGCCGCTGGACGGACGGCACCACGAGTTTCTACACCGTGCGGGCGTGGCGCACGCTCGCGGACAATCTCGCCGCTTCGGTGGCGGTGGGCGAACCACTGGTCGTACGGGGCCGGTTGACCGTACGCGAAGGGGAGCACCCGCCGGAGCGGGGCGGCGGCCGGTGGTTCGCGGCCGAGGTCGATGCCGTGACGATCGGACACGACCTGACCCGCGGAACCGCCGCCTTCCGCCGCGCCGCACGAGCCCGTACGGAGCCGCTGACGCAGTCCGGTCCGTCGCATTCCGGCCCGCCGCCGTTCGGTCCGCCGCCGTTCGGCGCAGCGCAGTCCGGGTCGGTGCAGTCGGCATCGGACGACGCGGCAGCCACCGCGTCCCTGTGGGCGACTGCCCCGCCGGGCAAGGGCGTTGACACACGCGACGATGCCGGGCCGTCCGCGACCGGATGGCCAGACCCTTCCGGCGGAACCAGCGGAGCCGGTGGAACCGATGGTCCAGCGGCACCGGCGGAACCAGCGGACCTGGCGAATCCAGCGGAACCGGCGGAACCAGCGGACCTGACGAAAACACCGGAGTCGGCGGTCCCGGTGGAACTGGCAATCTCCTAGCGGAACCTGACGATTTCACGAGCGGAACTCAGTACTCCGGCCCGGGAACTGGCGATTCGGCGCCCCGGATTGCCGCCCGCGCGACCGGAATTGAAGATTCCATGGTCGGAAGTGATTCGCCGGAGAAGGTGTCAGTGTCCTGAATTGCCCCCGGGGATTTGTCGATAATCCCAGGTCAGCGGGGCTTCCTTCGGTAACGATTGCGATTCGGATCGCCTGTCCGACGGTTACGAACGGGGACGCTGTTGCGCTTGCTCTCTAGGATCCACGAGTACTCACGGGGGCTGATCATCACGAGTACTCACGGGGACTGATCGTTCCGTTCGGCGACCTTCCGTTCGGCTGTTGAGTTCTTGCGTTCTTTCCGGCGGGGCCACCTCCCAATGACCTGCCCCGCCCAGAGGGGAATTTCATGATTTCTGTGAAGAGGCGCGGTGCGGCCCGCCTTGCCGCCGCGGTCCTGGCCTCCGGCCTGGTCGCGGCGGGTGCGATAGCCACCGCTGGGCCTGCCGCCGCGGATGACGCGCCCCCCGGGCACAGCGGAGTGACCGCCACGCTCGGTGGTCTGACGACGTACGACCAGGCCGTCATCCACGACCACGGCCGGGACCAGAAGATCGGTGCCGGGCTCTTCGAGATGGCCGTCGACGGGGGCGGCTCGCTCCAGACGTACTGCATCGACATCCACAACCCGACGCAGAACCAGGCCAAGTACCAGGAGGTGCCCTGGAGCCAGTCCTCGCTGCACAACAACTCGGACGCCGGCAAGATCCGCTGGATCCTGCAGAACTCCTACCCGCAGGTGAACGACCTGGCCGCGCTCGCGGGCAAGGCCGGCTCCGGGACGCTCACCGAGAAGACCGCGGCGGCCGGTACGCAGGTCGCGATCTGGCGCTTCTCCGACCACGCCGACGTCGACGCGGTCGACCCCGCGGCGGAGAAGCTGGCGGACTACCTCCAGAAGAGCGCGCAGAACCTCGCGGAGCCGACGGCGTCCCTGACGCTCGACCCGCCCGCGGTCTCCGGCAAGCCCGGCAGCCGCATAGGCCCGGTCACGGTGCACACCAACGCCCAGAGCGCGACGGTCACCCCGGCGGCGGACGCCCCGGCCGGCGTCTCGATCGTCGACAAGAACGGCAAGGCGGTCGCCAAGGACGGCAAGCCGCTCGGCACGGTGACCAACGGCTCGCAGCTGTTCTTCGACGTGCCGGCCGATGCGGAGGACGGCGCCACCTCGATGACCGTCCAGGCCGCCACGAAGGTGCCGGTCGGCCGGGCGTTCACCGGTGTCGGCGATCACGCCAAGAGCCAGACGCAGATCCTCGCGGGCTCCAGCGAGTCCACCGTGTCCGCGATGGCCGGCGCCTCCTGGGCGAAGCAGGGTGCGGTTCCGGCGGTCACCGCCGAGAAGAACTGCGCCAAGGGTGGCGTGGACATCACCGTCAGCAACAAGGGTGACGAGGCGTTCGGGTTCCAGCTGTCCGGCAAGGACCACGAGGTCGCGCCCGGCAAGTCCGAGACGGTGACCGTGCCGGTCGGCGAGGACCAGTCGTACGAGATAACGGTGAAGGGCACGGGCGGCTTCTCGAAGACGTTCTCCGGCGTCCTGGACTGCAAGACCGCCGGCAGCGGTGACGGCAGCAGCCCGTCCCCGGCCCCGTCCGCACACCCGAGCCCGGCCTCGGCCGGTGGTACGGGCGGTGACTCGGCCGGTGACCTGGCCGAGACCGGTTCCAGCAGCGCCACGCCGGTGATCGCGGGTGTCGCGGTCGTGCTCGTCGTGATCGGCGGCGCGGCGGTCTTCTTCCTCCGCAAGAAGAAGACGGTCTGACGCGGTAGGACGGTCTGACGCGGTAAGACGGTGTGAGCCAGTGAGCCAGTGAGCCAGTGAGCTACTGAGTCATTGAGTCAGTGAGTCGGGCCGACGGCCCCGGAGCGCGCCCAGCGCCCCGGGGCCGTCGCCGTCCAG
>NZ_NHSG01000080.1:0-8082 GCF_020024005.1 Streptomyces purpurogeneiscleroticus | reverse complement strand
CGCAGCCCCGGCTCCGGCCGTGCCGCGGGCCGCAGCAGCGGGGCCGTCGGCCGTACGGGCCGCTCGACAGGCTCCACGGCGTCCGGGCGCGCGGGCTCCGGCCGCAGCACGGTCGTCTCCCGTTCGGTGGTCCTGATCTCCCGCTGGAGAAGGACCTGTTCGGCGGGAGCGGTCAGCGGCGCGTGCGGGTACCGCGCGGCCGGGGCGTACGGCTCCGCGGGCGCGCTGCCCAGTGCCTCGATGCGCTCGAAGGGGCCGGGCAGGCGCGGCTGTACGAGCGTGCGCCGGGCCGCCCCCGCACCACCGCCGGACGCGCCCGGCAACGCGTACCGCGCCACCAGCCGCCCCAAGTAGTCGTCAGACATCAGCGCACAGCTCCAGGTAGTAGCGGCGCCGCAGCGGGCTGAGCGCCAGGATCTCGGGCTCGCTCCAGCCGTAGGCGGAGGCGAGCAGGTGGACGTCCAGGAGCACGTCACGCGCCCAGGCGTCCAGTTCGGTCCACAGGTAGGCGGCGATGTCCAGCTCGGCCGGGGTGGCCGCGCCGCACTCGGGGCAGGCGATGTTCAGCGTGACCTCGGCGCCGGGGTCGGCCTGCTCGACCGCCTCGGCGAACCGCTTCAGTACCGCTTCCGGCAGCCGCGCGTACTCCTCCTCCGTCGCCGTACGGCCGTTCCGTACCGCCGTGAGCACGCAGCGCGCACCCAGCAGCCGCCGGGCGTCCGCCGCGTCCGTGGCGGCGGCCGCGGCCTCGGTGAGGTCGGCGACGGCCGGCAGCCGGAAGGTCACCGACCAGCCGTCCTCGGCGACCCGCAGGCCGTCCTCGGGCGGCGCGGGCCGGACCGCGCCCAGCTCGGCCGCGTCCAGCTCGAACTCCATCGCCGCGCCGCACTCCGGGTCCGCACACGCCAGCTTGACCTGCATCCGCTCGCCGAAGAGCGCGCGGCGCAGCGCGAACAGGTCGGCGGCCCGTTCCCCGGCCGGCACCGACAGCAGTGCGTCGGTGCCGGCCTCGGGGCGGGCGGCGCGGTGCAGCAGCAGGGCACGGCCGCTGTCCTGGAGGGCCAGCCCGGCCTCCCAGGTGGCCAGCAGCTCAGCGGGCCCGGTGACCGCCATTCCTCACCTCGTCGTGTCTCGCTGTACGGGGTGACTCAGGCGGGGTGCGTGAACGAGGGCTCCTGCGGCTCCTCGACCTCGTAGTCCCGCTCCCAGCCCTCGCACTCCAGCTTCAGGCTCTGGATCGCCACCGCGTTGGCGTTGGCGTCCATCTCGCCGAGCACCTGGTACTCGCTCGGCCAGGCCCGGTAGATCTTGTGCGAGACGGCGACCTGACCGGCCTCGTTCAGGACCTGGATGACGATGTCCTTGCGGAAGTCCGCGAGCGACACCTCCGAACCCAGTCCCGCGCCGACCTGCCAGACCTTGTTGGCCCAGCGGTCGAACTCCGGGTCGTGGGTGACCCCGCGCTCCAGGGTGATGCCCTCGAACTCCGAGCGTCCGGGCGACTTCCGCGGCGAGCTGGGGTCGCCGCCGTGCCGGTGCTTGACGACCTCGGTGGTGCGCTTGAGCGGGGATATCTTGCTGATGCCCGCGACCGTCCGACCGTCCCACAGGACCAGGAACTTGAAGTTCTTGTACGGGTCGAAGCGATGGGCGTTGATGGTGAACTCAGCCATCGGATTCCTTCGTTGCCTAGATTCCTTCGCTGACGGATGCGTGGCTAGAGCTCGAACTGCCCGGCCATCTGCTGGATCTTGACGATCACGAACTCCGCGGGCTTGACCGGCGCGATGCCGACGACGACGTTGACGATGCCGTTGTCGATGTCCTCGGCGGTCGTGGTGTCCTTGTCGCACTTGACGAAGTACGCCTCGCGCGGCGTGCCGCCCTTGAAGGCGCCCTGCTGGAACAGGCCGTGCAGGTACGACGAGGCGTTGAGCCGGATCTGCTGCCACAGCTGCTCGTTGTTGGGCTCGAAGACCACCCACTGCAGGCCGCGCAGCAGGGACTCCTCGACGTGCAGCGCGAGGCGGCGGACCGGTACGTACTTCCACTCGCTGTCCAGCGCGTCGGCGCCCTGCAGCGTGCGGGCGCCCCAGACCACCGGGCCGACCATCGGGAAGGTCCGCAGGCAGTTGATGCCCAGCGGGTTGAGCAGGCCGTTCTCCCGGTCGGTGAGCTTGACCGAGAGGGAGTGCACGCCCGCCAGGCGCGCCTCGGTGCCCGCCGGCGCCTTCCACACGCCGCGCTCGCCGTCCGTACGGGCGATCACACCCGCGATGGCGCCGGACGGCGGGAAGGTGCGGAGCCGGCCGGTGAGCGGGTCGGTGAGCTGGAGGTGCGGGAAGTACAGCCCGGAGTGGTTGCCGCGGACCGAGTCCAGGGCGCCGATGCCGGCCCGCGCGGAGTCCACGGAGACCCAGGTCGAGGGCGCGTCCACCAGGTGGAAGATGCGCCGCTCCTGGCAGAGCCGCTCGGCGGCCGAGAGCACCGTGACCATGTCCTCGGTGTTCTCGTACGCGGAGAGCTCCGGCAGCGACAGCAGGTTCACGTCGTCGACGTCGCGCAGCGCCTGCAGGCCGGTCTTGCGGGCCTCGCTGCCGATGATGTCGCGCGGGCCCGGCGCGTCGCCGTCCACGCCGCCGGAGAGCGGGAAGACGGGCGGGTTGACCGACGCCTCCAGGCCCAGGTCGTTGGCGCACTCGCCGACGAACCGCACCACGTCCTCGGGGTCGGCCGACCCGGCGACCACCTGGAGGCGGCGGCCGAAGGCGGTGACCTGGGCGCCCGCGAAGGCGTGCTTGCCCGGGGCGTCCGGCAGCGCGCGCAGCTTGCGCTCCAGGAGGAGGGCGAGCTCGGTGACGGTGCAGGGGGCCTCGCCGTCCTGGTCCGGGTCGTAGAGCGTGAACTCGCGCTCCACCTCGCCGATCTTGACGGTGAGGTCCACGGCCAGGTCGGGCAGCTCGTGCGCGAACGGCTTGGAGACCGTGCCGGAGGGGTCGGGGCGCCCCTCGTCGAGGACCTTGACGCGGATCAGCTGGGAGCCCGCGTTGATCACGGTCTCGGCGTACCGGCCGCTCTCGGGGTCCATGGACAGGTTGCCGTAGGACTCGCGGGCCGTGCCCTTGGCGTCGAGGACCTGGAGGTTGAACGTCTCCTCACAGGCCGTGGTGTCGTGGTCGACGGCGACCCGCAGGCCGTCGCCCCAGATACCGGGCTCCTTGGCGTGCACCTCCAGCACCGGGCACTCGCTGTGCCCCTCGGTGGACTCCAGGGTGACGCATGCCTCTTCGCCGGTGCCCGCCTTGACGGCCCGGACGATCACGGCGACGGTGCCGCCGTTGCCGAAGAACTGGTGCACGGCGTAGCTGAGCGGACTCTTCGAGGTCAGGCCGCCGAAGCGGCGCTCGAAGTCGGCGAAGCTGGTGACGCGCACCGGGTGGTTGAGCGGACCCCGCCGGGTGTGTCCCACGAAGGCGGTCACCGAGGTGGTGACGGTGGCGATGGTACGGACGCTGCTGGGAAGCTCTTCGACGTAGACGCCGGGATAGGTCGCGTTTGTCGGCATTCCCCCTCCAATCCCTTCAGGCACCGAGTAAGAGGGCACCAAGAGGGAGGTGGGGAGGAGGTGGCCAAGCTGACGCCACCGCGCCCCTACGCGGCCGCGCACTGCTCATCAGTCTCCCCCGTCCGCCCCGGCGAGTTTCGGTCTTCCGGGACCAGGCCGCCGCTTGTGACGCCGGCCTGTGACTCCTGATGCGTAAGTGCACAACGCAGTCTCCAAGGCTGTGAGTTGAGGGGTCAAGGACGCGTTCCGGTCAGCTTTTGCGAAGGAGTTGTGTGGGCCGGTGCGGTCCGGTAAGCGGACGGCTGCGGTGCGTGTCGGGGCCGTACCGCCCGTGAGCGGGTCGCCCCGGTGCATACCGGGCAGCGGTTGCGCGCCATGGGGGGAGGTCCGGCAGCGGACGGGTGTACTCCGTGTGAGGGGGTGGTGCGGGCCACCGTCGAGATCCGGCCGAGTCCGGCCGGCCGGTGTGACGCGCGCCTCCGTCCGCGTGATCTGTGACGGTAATCACCGCCGCAGTGTGATCTGCGATTTAGGAGGGCCGGTGCAGCGGGGATAACCTGCGAGACGGACATGCCGCGTGCCGGCTGACGATGTACGCCCTTGCTGTGACTGCGTTGTCACCCTGCCTTCGCGGCACGCCCGCGCAGACAACGAATCCGCGATCACCACGACTCGCGGGCTACTTGATTAGCAAAGGGACGGACGCGCGTGGACCTGTTCGAGTACCAGGCGAGGGACCTCTTCGCCAAGCACGGTGTACCGGTGCTGGCCGGTGAAGTCATTGACACGCCTGAGGCGGCCCGCGAGGCGACCGAGCGTCTTGGCGGCAAGTCGGTCGTCAAGGCCCAGGTGAAGGTCGGCGGCCGCGGCAAGGCCGGCGGCGTGAAGCTGGCCGCCACCCCGGACGAGGCCGTCGCTCGCGCGACGGACATCCTCGGGATGGACATCAAGGGCCACACGGTCCACAAGGTGATGATCGCGGAGACCGCTCCGGAAATCCTCGAGGAGTACTACGTCTCGTACCTCCTCGACCGCACCAACCGCACCTTCCTCGCCATGGCGTCGGTGCAGGGCGGCATGGACATCGAGGAGGTCGCGGAGAAGACCCCCGAGGCCCTCGCGAAGGTTCCGGTCGACTCCATCGAGGGTGTGACCATCGAGAAGGCCCGCGAGATCGTCGCCCAGGCGAAGTTCCCGGCCGAGGTCGCCGAGAAGGTCGCCGAGGTCATGGTGACCCTGTGGGACACCTTCGTCGCCGAGGACGCGCTCCTCGTCGAGGTCAACCCGCTCGCCAAGGTCGCCTCCGGTGACATCCTGGCGCTGGACGGCAAGGTGTCCCTGGACGCCAACGCCGAGTTCCGCCAGCCGGAGCACGAGGCCCTGGAGGACAAGGCCGCAGCCAACCCGCTCGAGGCTGCCGCCAAGGCCAAGGGCCTGAACTACGTCAAGCTCGACGGCCAGGTCGGCATCATCGGCAACGGCGCGGGCCTCGTCATGAGCACCCTCGACGTGGTCGCCTACGCCGGTGAGAAGCACTCCGGCGTCAAGCCCGCCAACTTCCTCGACATCGGTGGCGGCGCCTCCGCCGAGGTCATGGCGAACGGCCTGGAGATCATCCTCGGCGACCCGGACGTCAAGTCCGTGTTCGTCAACGTCTTCGGTGGCATCACCGCCTGCGACGAGGTCGCCAACGGCATCGTGCAGGCCCTGGAGCTGCTGAAGTCCAAGGGCGAGGACGTCAACAAGCCGCTGGTCGTCCGCCTGGACGGCAACAACGCGGAGCTGGGTCGCAAGATCCTGTCGGACGCGAACCACCCGCTCGTGCAGCGCGTGGACACCATGGACGGCGCGGCCGACAAGGCCGCCGAGCTCGCGGCTGCGAAGTAAGGGAAGAGGGACTCCAGAACAATGGCTATCTTCCTCAACAAGGACAGCAAGGTCATCGTCCAGGGCATGACCGGTGCCACGGGCATGAAGCACACCAAGCTCATGCTGGGTGACGGCACGAACATCGTCGGCGGCGTGAACCCGCGCAAGGCCGGCACCGAGGTCGACTTCGACGGCACCTCCGTACCGGTCTTCGGCTCGGTCAAGGAGGCCATGGAGAAGACGGGCGCCAACGTCTCCGTCCTCTTCGTGCCGCCGGCCTTCTCCAAGGCCGCCGTCATCGAGGCCATCGACGCCGAGATCCCGCTCGCCGTGGTGATCACCGAGGGCATCGCTGTCCACGACTCCGCCGCCTTCTGGGCGTACGCGAAGGCCAAGGGCAACAAGACCCGCATCATCGGCCCGAACTGCCCCGGTCTCATCACCCCGGGCCAGTCCAACGCCGGCATCATCCCGGGCGACATCACGAAGCCGGGCCGCATCGGCCTGGTCTCGAAGTCCGGCACGCTGACGTACCAGATGATGTACGAGCTCCGTGACATCGGCTTCTCGTCGGCCGTCGGCATCGGTGGCGACCCGGTCATCGGCACCACCCACATCGACGCCCTCGAGGCGTTCGAGGCGGACCCCGACACCGACCTGATCGTCATGATCGGTGAGATCGGCGGCGACGCCGAGGAGCGTGCGGCCGACTTCATCAAGGCCAACGTCACCAAGCCGGTCGTCGGCTACGTCGCGGGCTTCACCGCCCCCGAGGGCAAGACCATGGGCCACGCCGGCGCCATCGTCTCCGGCTCCTCGGGCACCGCCCAGGCGAAGAAGGAGGCCCTCGAGGCCGCCGGTGTCAAGGTCGGCAAGACCCCGACCGAGACCGCCGAGCTCGCCCGTGAGCTGCTCGCCGGCTGACTGAGCGCGGCGCGGCGCTGCGTCCCTGACGTGGCGTGCGCGTAGCTTTTCCGAGCGCGGACCCGTACTCCCTTGGGGGGTGTACGGGTCCGCGTTCGTCTGTGCCGGGCCCCGCGTCAGGGGCGGTGCTGCGGGTCGTGCTCGGCGTGCGCGTCGCCGGCCGGGCCCGCGGGCGCGCCGGGCCGCACGGGCGGCTGGACGTACTGTTCGCCGGTCCCCGCCCACAAGGAGGCGGCCGTGACCGCCACGATCAGCCCGGTCAGCCCGATCGCGCTGCGCGTCATCCGCCGGGTGCTGCGCTCGCTGCCGGTCCGTACGGCACGCGCCGCCGCCGTCGGTACCGGATGCGCCGCCGCCAGCCGCGCCAGCCGCTCGCAGAGGATCTCCCGCTGCCGGGCCGGCGGCTCGCCGGCCAGCCCCAGCTCCGGCAGCCGCCCGGCCAGCGCCTCGCGGGCGTACGTGAGCCGCCCGTGCGCGGCCGGCGTGCTCGCCTCGATCTCGGCCGCGGCCTCGGGCAGCTCCAGGCCGACGGCGTCGTGGAGCAGCAGGGCGCGGCGGTAGGGCGCGGGCAGCCGCAGCAGGGCGGCCAGCAGCGGATCGGGCCGGTCGCTGCCCGCCGCCTTCGCGGGGGACCGGAAGGTGCTGAGGCGGAAGCGGTGCCAGGGGGAGAGCGCGTACTCGTGTGCCGCGGCCCGCACCCAGCCGGCCGGGTCGAGGTCCCTGGCCACCTCCGGCCAGCGCTGCCAGGCCAGCTGGAAGCCCCACTCGACGGCCTCGCGGGAGAGGCGCGGCCGCCCGGTGAGGAGGAACGTCTGCCGGGCGAGCGCCGGCGCATGCCGGACGTACAGGGCGTCGAAGGCGGCCGCGGGTGAGGGCACGTCACCGGTCGCCGGTGACGGTACGTCAGCCGGGCCGGCGTCCTTCCGGGGTGATCGGGGCTGCTGGGACTTTCGGGCTGTCCGGGTTGTAAATCCCATAAACGTATCTTGGGCGACACGTCCGGCATTCGCCCGCTGCGTAGTGGAAACGGGTGTTGTTGGGAGCATGGCGGCGTGAGCCAGATGACCGACAACGGACCGACGGCGGCCACGCCGGGCGGGGCCGCCGCGCAGCCCGCCGCCACGACCGGCGGCGCGTTCCTCGCGGGGGCGGTGACCGCCGGGCTGGGCCTCGGCGTCTGCACCGTCTCCGTACTCCTCCTGTGGATCATCGCGCCGGCGCCGGTCGCCGGCAGCCCCTCCGGCGCGCTGCACATCGCCGCCGACCTGTGGCTGCTCGCGCACGGCGCGGACCTCGTACGGACGGCGGGGCCGGGCGCCGCGGCCGTGCCGGTGGGCGTGACGCCGCTGCTCCTCGTCGCCGTTCCCGTATGGCTGCTGTACCGCTGCGCCCAGCGCGCCCTGTCGGCGGCGGAGGGCGGGCCGCGACGGCCGGCGCGCGGTACGGGACCGCTGCGCCGCCCCGCTTCCCCGGGCGCCGTGCTCGGCCGGTTCCTCGGCGGATACCTGCTGACCGCCGCGGCCGCCGTGGCCTACGCCGCGTCAGGGGCGCTGCGGGTCGCGCCGGTCAGCGCGCTGCTGTGCGTGCCCTTCACCGCCGCGGGCACGGTGGCCGTGGTGGCGGCGCGCACGGTCGGGCTGCGTACCGTACTGCCGATGCCGGCGCGCGCCCGGCGGGTCTGGGCCGCGCTGCCGCCCGGCGTGCGCGCGGCGCTCGCCCCGCCC
>NZ_NHSG01000079.1:0-8121 GCF_020024005.1 Streptomyces purpurogeneiscleroticus | reverse complement strand
CCACTCACCGTCCCTCGGCCCTGTCCCGTCCACAGCCCCGCTGCCGTTCCCGTCCCCCTCAGCTCGTAGGCGGTTCTCCCTTGATGATGGCGAACGTGGCGCCGTACGGGTCGCGGAACATTGCCAGGCGGCCGACTCCCTCCGCGTCCACCGGCGCGATGAGGGCGACCGCGCCGCGCTCGGTCGCCGCCGCGGCCGTCGCGTCGCAGTCGTCCACGCCGAAGTACGGGTGCCACTCGGACGTGGCGCCGCGGTCGAGGTTCTCCTGGGGCAGCTGCATGATGCCGCCCTGGCCGAACGCGGGCGAGGCCGCGACGCCGGCAGGCACGACGATGGTGTACGCGCCCGCCTCGCCCATCGGCAGGTCCTGGTACTGCCAGGAGAAGACCGAGCTGTAGAAGTCCTTCGCCCGGGCGCTGTCCGTCGTGTACAGCTCCGTCCAGCACAGGGCGTTGGACTCCATCACGACCTCCAGCCCCTTCGTGTCGCCGGGCTGCCAGACCGCGAACTGGGCGCCGTCGGGGTCGGTGAACGCGGCCAGCCGGCCCGCCGTGAAGACGTCCATCGGCTCGGCGCGGACCGTGCCGCCGGCGTCCGTCACCGCCTTGGCCGTGCCGTCCGCGTCCGGCGTGTGGAAGTACACCGTCCAGGAGGGCTTGGCGCCCTCCTCGACCAGCGGGCCGATCGCGGCGACGGTCCTGCCGTCCAGCCGGAAGAAGCCGTAGCCACCGGCCTCCGGCCCTGCGGACTCGAAGGTCCAGCCGAACACCTCGCTGTAGAAGGCGACGGCCGCGTCCACGTCGGGGACTCCGAGGTCGAGCCAGTTCGGCGCGCCCGGTTCGTACTTGGTCGAGAGCATGAGCAGGTCCTTCGGTGTGAGGCGAAGCGTATGAACTGCTGTCATGACGGTGTGCGCCCGCCGGCCGGGTACGGACCGCACCGCCCATTTTTCTGAGCGGTTCTCAGCATGGCAGGCACCACTGACAGTCGCCCCTCAGCGACACGTCACTGCAGGTCAGGCGGCATGCCGCCGCGGCGTGGGCGGGAGCCGGGGGGCACCGGCCGCCGGCCCGCCGCTCACCGCTGTCGGCCGAACCGCTCCCGAAGCTCCCGCTTGAGGATCTTGCCGCTGGCGTTGCGCGGCAGCTCGGGGACGAAGACGACCCGCTTGGGCGCCTTGAAGGCGGGCAGCCGGGTGCGGGCGGCGTCGATCAGCTCCTGCTCGCCGAGGTCGCCCGCCTCCTCCGTCCGTACGACCACGGCCGTCACCGCCTCGATCCACCGGTCGTCCGGCAGTCCGATCACCGCGACCTCGGCGACCTTCGGATGCTCGTACAGCACGTCCTCGACCTGCCGGGAAGCGACCAGCACGCCGCCGGAGTTGATGACGTCCTTCACCCGGTCGACGACCGTGAGGTACCCCTCGGAGTCGCGTACGGCGAGGTCACCGGATCGGAACCACCCGTCCCTGAAGGCGGCGGCCGTCTCCTCCGGCTTCTCCCAGTACCCCTCGCACAGCTGCGGCGAGCGGTAGACGACCTCGCCCGCCGTGCCGTCGGGCACGTCCTGGCCCTCCTCGTCGACCACCCGCGCCTCCACGAAGAGCACGGGCCGCCCGCAGGAGTCCATCCGCCCCGCGTGCTCGCCCGGTCCCAGCACGGTCGCCAGCGGGCCGATCTCGCTCTGCCCGAAGCAGTTGTAGAAGGCGAGCCCGGGGAGGCGGCCACGGAGCCGTTCCAGTACCGGCACCGGCATGATCGACGCGCCGTAGTACGCCTTGCGCAGCCCGGTCAGGTCGCGCGCAGTGAAGTCGGGGTGGTGGGACAGGCCGATCCACACCGTGGGCGGCGCGAAGAGGCTGTCCGCGCGTCCTGCGCCCACCAGTTCGAAGATGGTCTCGGCCACGGGCGCGTCCAGGATGGTGTTCTGTGCGCCCACGGCCAGGTAGGGCAGCAGGAAGACGTGCATCTGGGCGGAGTGGTAGAGCGGGAGGGAGTGCAGCGGCCGGTCGGTTTCGGCCAGGTCGAGTGCGGTGATGGCGCTGACGTACTCGTGGACGAGCGCGCGGTGGGTCATCATCGCGCCCTTGGGGAGCGCGGTGGTGCCGGAGGTGTAGAGCAGCTGGACGAGGGTTTCGGCGTCGACGTCCGTGAGCGGGGGGAGGGCGGCGAGAGCCGCGGGGTTCGTGCGCAGCTGTGCCAGCCGGGCGAGGAGCGCGTCGTCGGCGTCGCGGAGCGGCAGGGCCCGTACGCCGTCCGGGAGTTCGTGCGCGAGCGCCGGGTCGGTGAGGACCAGCGAGCTGCCGGATTGTTCGACGATGTACCGGAGGTCGTCGCCGGTGAGGTGGTGGTTGATGGGGACGTGGACGAGGCCGGCGCGGGCGCAGGCGAGGAATCCGATCAGGTAGGCGTCGGAGTTGTGCCCGTACGATCCGACCCGGTCACCGGGGCGCAGTCCCTCCCCGAGGAGCAGCCTGGCCGCGGCGGTGACCGCCTCGTCCAGTTGCCGGTAGGTCCAGGACCGTTCGGCGTACCGCACCGCCGTGCGCTCCGGCACCCGCCGCGCGCTCCGCCGCAGCATTCCGTCGACCGTACTGCTCCGCACTCCTGCCATGGCGCGATCCTGTGCCCAGCCTCCGCCCGGGTCAAGGGAAGCGGCACCGGGACGCGCCGGCCCCCGGGACCCCACCCGCCGCGCCGTACCTCAGAACACGCGTCCGCGGTGCGCCTCCAGAGCGCGTCCGCGCCACATCTCCAGAGCGCGCCCGCGCCGCACCTCAGAGCGAGCCTCCACGCCGTACCTCAGAAGGCCCGTCCGCGCCGCGCCTCGGAGCGAGCCCCCGCGTCGCCCCTCAGAGCGCGCGTTCCCGGCCCTCCCAGTACGGGGCGCGCAGCCGCCTCTTGTAGAGCTTGCCGTTCGGGTCGCGCGGCATGGTGGCGATGAAGTCGACGCTCTTGGGACGCTTGTACCCGGCCAGCAGGGTGGCGCAGTGGGCCAGGATGTCGGCGGCCAGCGCCTCGGCCGGTACGCGGCCGTCCGCAGGCTCCACGACGGCCTTGACCTCCTCGCCCCAGTCGTCGTGCGGGATGCCGAAGACCGCGGCGTCGGCGACGGCGGGGTGGCCGAGCAGCGCGGCCTCGATCTCGGCGGGGTAGATGTTGACGCCACCGGAGATGATCATGTCGATCTTGCGGTCGCGGAGGAAGAGGTAGCCGTCCTCGTCGAGGTAGCCGAGGTCGCCGACGGTGAAGAAGTCGCCGATGCGGTTCTGCTCGGTCTTGCCGTCGTCCTTGTGGTAGCGGAAGCCGCCGGTGGCCATCTTCATGTAGACGGTGCCCAGCTCGCCGGCGGGGAGGCGGCGGCCGTCGTCGTCAAATATGGCCAGCTCGCTGATGGGCCAGGGCCTGCCGACCGTGCCGGGCTTCTTGAGCCAGTCCTCGGCGGTGGCGAACGCGCCGCCGCCCTCGCTGGCCGCGTAGTACTCCTCCACGCACCTCCCCCACCAGTCGATCATGGCGCGTTTGACGTGGTCAGGGCAGGGCGCGGCGCCGTGGATGGCGTGCCGCATCGAGGAGACGTCGTACCGGTTCCTGGTCTCCTCCGGGAGGGCGAGCAGCCGGTGGAACTGGGTGGGCACCATGTGGGTGTGCGTGCACCTGTAGGTGTCGATGAGGCGCAGCATCTCTTCGGGCGTCCAGCGGTCCATCAGGACGAGCCGGTGGCCGATGTGCAGGGCGGCGGCGGAGAACTGCAGGACGGCGGTGTGGTACAGCGGCGAGCACACCAGGTGCACGTTGTCGTCGAACGGCTGGATGCCGAAGATGCCGAGGAAGCCGCCGAGGTGGGTCTCCTCGGGGAGCTTGCCGGGCAGCGGGCGGCGGATGCCGCGCGGGCGTCCGGTGGTGCCCGAGGTGTAGTTCATGACCCAGCCGAGCGTGCGGCCCTCAGGAGCCGTCTCCGGCTGTCCGGCGAGGAGTTCCGGGTACGGGCGGAAGCCGTCGGCCGTGCCGACCGCGTAGCGGCGCTCAGCGGGCATTCCGGCCTCGTCCGCGGCGGCGCGTGCCTCCTCGGCGAACCGCTCGTGGGTGATCAGCACCTTCGCGCCGGAGTCGGCGACGATCCAGGCGATCTCCGGGCCGACGAGGTGGTGGTTGACGGGTACGAGGTAGAAGCCCGCCTGTGAGGCCGCCAGGTAGGCGGTGAAGAACTCGACGCCGTTGGGCAGCACGGCGGCGAACGCGTCGCCGCGTTCGAGGCCCGCGGCGCGCAGTCCGTGGACGAGCCGGTTGCACGCGGCGAGCAGCCGGCCCGCGGTCCACTCCTCGCCGTCCGGCGCGATCAGGACGGTGCGGTCCGGGTCCGCGGCGGCCTGGGCCCAGAAGCCGTTGGGGGGTTGCGACATGGCCGAGCTCCCTTCGGGCGGATTTCGGGCGGATCAGGCGCGACCCGCGATCCGATTGATGCGGTCGATGGCGCGTTCGAAGCCGCGGGTGAGGTCGTCGAAGACGGCCTGCACGCTGCGGGTGTTGTTCATTTGTCCGACGATCTGGCCGACGGGGGTGCCGAGCAGCGGCCCGGTCTCGTACTTCTGGATGCGCGAGAGCGCGTCGGCGACCAGCAGGCCCTGCAGGGGCATGGGCAGCGGGCCCGGGCCCGCCGGGTCGTCCCAGGCGTCGGTCCACTCCGTACGGAGCTGGCGCGCGGGCTTGCCCGTGAGGGCGCGCGAGCGGACGGTGTCACCGGGGCCGGCCGCGAGGAGCTTCTGGGTCAGCCGCGGTGAGTGCAGCTCGGCCTCCTCGGTGGTCAGCCAGATCGAGCCGAGCCAGACGCCCTGTGCTCCGAGGGCGAGGCCGGCGGCGGCCTGTTCGCCGGTGCCGATGCCGCCCGCGGCCAGTACGGGGAGCGGGTCGACGGCGCGTACGACTTCGGGGGTCAGCACCATCGTGGCGATCTCTCCGGTGTGCCCGCCCGCCTCGTACCCCTGGGCGACGATGATGTCGATGCCGGCTTCCTGGTGGTGGCGGGCGTGCCGGGGGCTGCCGGCCAGCGCGGCGACCAGGATGCCGTGATCGTGGGCTCGTTGAACGATGTCGCCGGGCGGTGAACCCAGTGCGTTGGCCAGCAGTTTGATCGGGTAGTCGAAGGCGACGTCCAGCTGGGAGCGGGCGACCTGCTCCATCCATCCGGTGATCCGCCACCCGGGCGCGGCGCCCTCGGGCAGCGGCGGCACCCCGTGTTTGTCGAGCGTCCGCTCGACGAAGGCGCGATGCTCCTCCGGGATCATCGCCTCGATGTCCGCCTCGGTGACGCCCTCGACCTTCTTCGCGGGCATCACGACGTCCAGGCCGTACGGCAGGCCGCCGGTGTGCTCCTGCATCCAGTCCAGGTCGCGCGCGAGGTCGTCGGCGGCGGCGTACCGTACCGCGCCGAGCACGCCGAACCCGCCGGCCCGGGAGATCGCCGCGGCCACCGCGGGGAACGGCGTGAACCCGAAGACGGCGTGCTCGACACCCAGTGTGTTGCTCAACTCCGTCTGCATGCGCGCAGGATGCCGCAGCCCGCCGCACGAGGGAAGAGATTTTCTGACACAACGTCAGTTCTTGCATTGTCCTACACCGGCTTTACGGCTGCCGGAGAAAGATCCCTCCCATGAGACCTCTCCCCGCCTGCGGCCCCGAGGGCCCACTGCGCACCCCGGACGGCCCGCTGCGCCCCTCCCCCGTGCGCGCCGTGCTCTTCGACTTCTCCGGCACGCTCTTCCAGATCGCGTCGTACGCCGACCGCATACGTGCCGCTCTCGGCTCGCCCGTGAGCGAGGCGGCGATGGACGCCCTGCTGGCGGGTCTGGAAGCCGGTCTGGCGCTGCCGGAAGTCGTTGCGGCGCAGCGGGGCCGCGATGTCTCCGCTGCGGCCCACAGGCGCGCGTTCACGACGTGGTACGCGTCCGTGCCGGGCCTCGTGCCGGTCGCTGAGGCGCTGTACGAGCAGCTGCGGTCGCCGGAGCACTGGCGCCCGTACGCGGACGCGGCGGAGACGCTGGACGCCCTCGCGGGGCGCGGCATCGCGCTCGGTGTGGTCAGTGACGTCGGCTGGGACCTGCGTCCGACCTTCGCGCACCACGGGCTCGACCGGTACTTCTCCGTGTGGGTGCACTCCTTCGAGCACGACACGGAGAAGCCCGATCCGGCGCTGTTCGGGCACGCCTGCCGAGAGCTGGGCGTCGCGCCCGCCGAGACCCTGATGGTGGGCGACCACGCGGCCAAGGACGGCGGCGCGGCGGGCAGCGGTCTGCGGCCCTACGTGCTGCCGGCCGGCGCCGCCCCGGGAGCGGTGCGCGGGCTGGACGCGGTGCTGCGCCTCGTATGCGCGCCCGGCCCCTAGAGAGCCGCAGGCCCTCAGCCCTCCAGTACCGCCATCGCCGCGTTGTGCCCCGGGATGCCGCTGACGCCGCCGCCCCTGAGGGCGCCCGCGCCGCACAGCAGGACATTCGGGTGCGCGGTGGCGACGCCCCACCGGGCGGCGGGGGTGTCCTGCACAGCGTCCTCCGTGGCGTCCTCCGCGTACGGGAAGGACAGGTCGCCGTGGAAGATGTTGCCGCCCGGGAGGCGCAGGTCGCGTTCCAGGTCCAGTGGGGACTTCGCCTCGATGCAGGGGCGGCCGTCGGCGTCGTGTGCCAGGCAGTCGGCGAGCGGCTCGGCGAGGTGTGCGTCGAGCTGTTCGACGGTGGCCCGCAGGAGGCGTTCCCGGGCCGCGTCGTTGTCGGCCGCGAAGAGCCGCGCCGGGGTGTGCAGACCGAACAGGGTGAGGGTCTGGTAGCCCTGGCGCACCAGGTCGGGGGCGAGGATGGAGGGGTCGGTGAGGGAGTGGCAGTAGATCTCGCTGGGGGGCGCGGTGGGCAGTTGGCCGGCCGCGGCCTGCTGGTAGGCGGTCTCCAACTGCTCGTAGCCCTCGGCGATGTGGAAGGTGCCCGAGAACGCCTCGCGCGGGTCGACGGTCTCGTCCCGCAGCCGGGGCAGCCGCGTCAGCAGCATGTTGACCTTGAGCTGGGCGCCTTCGGGGGGCTCGGGCGGCTGCTCTCCGAGGAGCGCGGCCAGCGTCTGCGGGGCAGCGTTCACCAGGACGTGCCGGGCGGCGAACGTGCCCTGCGCACACGTCACTTCGGCCGTCTTCCCGTCGGTGGCCAGGCCGGTCACCTCGTGTCCGGTGGCGATCTCGGCGCCCGCCTGCCGGGCGGCGCGGGCCAGCGCGTCGGTGAGCGCGCCCATACCGCCGATGGGCACGTCCCAGTCGCCGGTGCCGCCGCCGATGACGTGGTACAGGAAGCAGCGGTTCTGCCGCAGGGACGGATCGTGTGCGGAGGCGAACGTGCCGATCAGGCCGTCGGTCAGGACGACGCCGCGGACGAGGTCGTCGGCGAAGGTCTTCTCGATCGTCTCGCCGACGGGCCGCTCGAACAGCGCCTGCCAGGCGTCCTCGTCGTCGATCCGGGCGCGCAGCTCGGCGCGGGTGGGGAGCGGTTCGGTGAGGGTGGGGAAGACCCGCTCGGCGAGCCGGGCGGTGGTCCCGTAGAAGCGTTCCCACGCCTCGTACTCGCGGTCGGAGCCGGTCAGTGCTTCGAACGCGGCACGGGTGCGGGCCGGGCCGCCGCCCACGAGGAGCCCGCCGGGGCGGCCGTCGCGGTCGGCGGGCGTGTAGGAGGAGATGGTGCGCTTACGGACGGCGAAGCGCAGCCCCAGGTCCTGCACGATCTTCGGGGGCAGCAGGCTGACGAGGTAGGAGTAGCGGGAGAGCCGCGCGTCGATCCCGGCGAAGGCCCTGGTGGAGACGGCGGCGCCACCGGTGTGGCCGAGCCGTTCGAGTACGAGCACACTGCGCCCGGCGCGGGCGAGGTATGCGGCGGCGACGAGGCCGTTGTGCCCACCGCCGATAATGATCACGTCGTAGGACGTCCGTTCCGGCATGTCTCTTGGTAGCACGGAGCGATCAGTACCGGCCAGAGGGCGACACTCCTCCGGTCAGTGGTGAACAGGAATGGTCACTTCCAGTCCCGTTCGATCAGCGCACTCCAGTGCCCCTCCAGTCCCCCTTCAGCGCCGGCCTCACCACTCCCTCACTGCCCCC
>NZ_NHSG01000078.1:0-7986 GCF_020024005.1 Streptomyces purpurogeneiscleroticus | reverse complement strand
CACCACCTCCACCCCCGCACCGGCAGCTGCCGCGAACGCCACTCCAGGGACCGCCTCAGCTTCCGAGACAACCCAAGCCCCCGCGCCGGCCACGGCGCGCGCCGCCGCAGGGCGTAGCCCGGGCGCGCGCGTCACCGGGCACCCCCACAGCCGGAGCGGCTCCGCCGACCGCGAGCGGTACGCCGCCGCGGAGGCCGGCACCGGCACGGCACCCGGCACCGGCACGGCACCCCCCACCGGCACGGCACCCGGTGGGGAGGGCCCTGCCGACCCACCGACGGTTACCGACCCGTCGACGCCTGCCGACTCTCCGGCTCCTGCCGACTCGTACCCGCCGGGCGACCCCGCGGCGACGGACGACGAGCGGGTCATTCGCCTGCCCACCGGCTACACCCTGCACCCATGGGCCGACCTCCAGCCCGCGGGCGAACGCGCCGCCACCGGCCGCAAGCTGTGGCACGCCAGCCCAGGGAGCGCAGGATGACTTACCGAAAGCCCCCTTCCTCAGTTCCTTCCCCAGCTCCTTCCTCACCTCCTTCCGGGAACTCTCCGGCGGATGCCGCCGGTGCTCCGGGCCGGGGCCGGATGCCCAGGACCGGGGTCGCGCTGTACGTACGGTTCCGTCCGGCCGCGGCGGCCGGAGCGGGGGCCGCCCCGTCCCTCGGAGAGGAGACGTACGAGCGGCTGATCGCGCTGCTGGGGGAGTTCACCCCCGTCGTCGAGGCGCTGCCGCCGGACGCCGCGCTCGCCGACGTACGCGGTGCGCAGCGGTACTTCGGCCGGGACGCCGCCGGCATCGCCGAGCTGCTCCGGCTGCGCGCCCTGGCGTGGTACGACGCCGAGTGCGTCATCGGCATCGCCGGCAACCCCCTGCTCGCCCGGATGGCCGCCCAGGACGCGGCGCCCGGAGAGGTACGCGTCGTCCCCGGTGACCCCGAGGGCGTCGCGGCCTTCCTCGACCGCAGGCCCGTCGCCGCCCTGAACGGCATCGGCCCCGCCGCGGCCCGCGCCCTGTGTGCGTACGGGCTCGACAGCGTCGGCCGGATCGCCGCGGCGCCGCCCGCGACCCTGCAGCGCATCCTCGGCGCGAAGGCCGGTCGCCGGGTGTCCGAGCGGGCCCGCGGCATCGACCCGACGCCGGTGACCCCGAACGCACCGGCCCGCTCGATGGCCGCCGAACACCGCTTCGCCCACGACGAGTTGGACGAGGCACGGCGCCGCAGGGCGCTGCTCTCCCTCGCGGACGAGCTCGGCTCCCGGATGCGCAGCAGCGGTCAGGTGGCAGGCGCGCTCACGCTCACCGTCCGCTACGCCGACCGCTCCACCACGACCCGCACCCGGCGGCTGGCCGAGCCGACCGCGCACGGGCCCGCGCTGACCGAGGTCGCCTACGCGCTGCACACCGCGCTCGGCCTGCAACGCGCTCGCGTACGGGCGGTGGCGCTACGGGCCGAGGACCTCCGCCGGGCCGAACGCGCCGCCCGCCAGCTGACGTTCGACCCGGCGGACGACAAGGCCCGCCGCATTGAAGCCGCCGTCGACCGTGCACGCACCCGCTTCGGTCCGCACGCCGCCCGCCCCGCCGCGGCCTCGGCCGCCCCCGCGTCGGCCGCGGGACGCCGGCCCCACGGTCAGCCTTACCGTCAGCCGTACAGGCGGTCGGCGTAACGCGGGCCGCAGTGCGCCTCAAGGTCTTCGAGCGGGAGTTCCGGCCGTCGGCTCTGTTGGCTCCGTCGGTTCCGTCGTCTTCGCTGATGCTGTGCTCATCGCCGTATCCCCCGTCACTGATGGGCCCGCGCGGCTCGCGAGCACCACGGCAACGACTCTACGCCGGGCCGCTGACAGCGGCCGGAGCCTGTGGATAACCCGTACGTCCGGTGAGAATCGTGTGCCACTTCTTTCACCGTCACACGACTGGACCCCCGAGCTTACTCAGCCGTAACTTGACGGTCGATCACAGCGTTGAGCCATGCGATCCGGATCGCAGGTGATGACTCGGCGAGCACTTCGGAGTCCCCTCACCTCCCGCAAGGAGCATCGCATGAACACGACCACGCACCGAGCGCTGCCCTGGAGACGTGCGGCCACCGCCGTCTCCGCCCTCGCCCTCGCCTTCGCCGCCGCCACCGCGGCCACCCCCACGGCGGCAGCCGCCACCGCGTCGGACGCCACCGTCTCCGCAGGCTGGAACGACTACTCCTGCAAGCCGTCCGCCGCCCACCCCCGGCCCGTCGTCCTCGTCCACGGCACCTTCGGCAACTCCGTGGACAACTGGCTCGGCCTGGCGCCGTACCTGGTCGCCCGCGGCTACTGCGTCTTCTCCTTCGACTACGGGCAACTGCCCGGTGTCCCCCTCTTCCACGGCCTCGGCCCCGTCGACAAGTCGGCCGAGCAGCTCTCCGCGTACGTCGACCGGGTACTGGCCGCGACGGGCGCGCCGGAGACCGACCTCGTGGGCCACTCGCAGGGCGGCATGATGCCGCGCCACTACCTCAAGTTCCTCGGCGGCGCGGCGAAGGTGAACGCGCTGGTCGGCATCGCGCCCGACAACCACGGCACCGACCTGAACGGCCTGACCAGGCTCCTGGACCAGTTCCCGGGAGCCAAGAAGTACCTCGACTCGCTCGCACCGAGCCTCAACGACCAGATGGTGGGCTCGGACTTCCTCAAGCGCCTCAACGAGGGCGGCGACACCGTGCCCGGCGTGCGTTACACGGTCATCGCGACCAAGTACGACGAGGTGGTCACGCCCTACAAGAGCCAGTTCCTGAACGGCCCGGACGTGAAGAACGTGCTGGTCCAGGATCTGTGCCCGACGGACTTCTCCGAGCACCTGGTCATCGCCCTGGCCGACCGGGTCGCCTTCCACGAGACGGCCAACGCCCTGGACCCGGCCCACGCGACGCCGACGACCTGTATGCCGCGCTGACCGCATCGCCGTGCGGTGCGCTGCTCCCCGAGGAGCAGCGCACCGTCGCCCGGTCCTCAGCCGCCGTTCCGGGCGGCCTTGCGGCGGGCGCCGGCGAAGAGCAGCGAGGCGCCCAGCGCCAGCACCGCCGCGCCGCCGATGGCGAGCGGAGCGGTCGAGTCGTCGCCGCCGGTCTCGGCGAGCTGCGTGGTCACCGCCCTGCCCGACGAGCCGTCGGGGCGCACGCCGTCCGCGGCGCTCGTGCTCCGGTCCGCGCCCGTGCCCGCGCCCGTGCCCTCGTGCCCGTGCTGCATGTGCGTGTGATCCACCGACGACTTGTCCGCACCCGCCGCGAGCTGCCGCTCGGTCGGGGCGGTGGCCGCGGGGTGCGACTCCGCGTCCGTACCCGCCGTCGTGCCCGCGCTGCCGCCGGCCTTGCCGAAGACCACGTCCGAGCAGGTGTAGAAGGCTTCGGGGCTGTCCGAGCGCTGCCAGATGCTGTAGATCAGGTGGCGGCCGGAGCGGGCCGGCACCTTGCCCTCGAAGACGTAGTCGCCGTCGGTCAGGGTGGGGTCGGTGACCTTGGCGAACGGCTTCGCCTCCAGATCCGACCACTTCAGCGGCTTGCGCGGGTCGTAGCCGTCCTTGGTGAGGTACAGCTCGAACGTGCCCTTGTGCGGCGCGGTGGCCTTGTACCGGAACGTGTGGGCGCCCGCCGCCATCGGGCTGGCCGGCCAGTCGTCCCGGGCCAGGTCCAGGCCCTTGTACTCCGCGCTGTTCGCGCTGCAGAGCTTGCCATCCGGTATGCGGGTCCTGGACTGGCCGCCCGCCGCGCCGTCCCGTACACCGTTCCAGTCGTACAGGGCCTGCACGCCGCCGGCCGCGACCATCGCCTTGCAGGCCGCGGAGTCCGGTGACTCCGGACCCTCGGCGTAGCACGCGGAGATCCGGCTCACCGGGTCCGTCATCGAGCCGTGCGCGGCCGCCGGGCCCGCGGCGAACACAGTGAGGGAAAGCGGGGCGAGGGTGGTGAGGGCGAACGCTGCGGCCTTGCGACGAACGGTCATCGTGGGGGTCTCCTTCAGACGTGCGGGAGTCATGCGGCGGGCAGCACGCTAGCCCCGCCGACCAGCGAATTCGCCGCCCGGAGCAGGCCCTTGACGATCTTTATGGGTGGCTTAAGGAACCGCTCAGCGGTGGTTAAGCCCCAAGGGTGACGCGGTCGTCAGGCGATCCACCGGTAGCGCCGTTCGGGGCGGCCGGTGCCGCCGTACCGGAGGGAGACCTCGGCCTGCCCGGTGCCCGTGAAGTACTCGAGGTAGCGGCGCGCGCTCACCCGGGACAGCGCGCCCGCCGCCGCGCACTCCGATGCCGAGAGGCCGTCCTCGTGCTGTCGCAGGGTGCGTTCGACCAGATCCGCCGTATGGGGGGCGAGACCTTTGGGCAGACCTCTGGAGGCGCGCGGGCGGGTGCCGAAGATCTGGTCCACGTCCTCCTGGCTGGCCTCGCCGAGCCGTTCCAGGCGGGTGCGCAACGAGGCCACGTGCCGCAGCTGCTCCTGAAGGGAGGCACGGTCGAACGGCTTGATGAGGTAGTGCAGCGCACCGGCCCGCAACGCGTCCCGTATGACGTGCGCGTCGCGTGCCGCCGTAACGAAGAGCACGTCGGCGTGCGTCCCGCCCTCCCGGGCCCGCAGCCGGCGCAGCACGCTGATGCCGTCCATGTCCGGCAGGTAGATGTCCAGCAGGAGGAGGTCGGGGCGGAGCCGTTCGGCTGCGCGCAGCGCCTCGGCACCCGTATGTGCCACGCCGGCCACAGAGAAGCCCTCGGTGGCGTTCACGTAGTGGCTGTGCAGCTTGGCGACCATGAAGTCGTCGTCGACGACCAGCACCTTGGTCATCGAACGATCCCTTCCGCGACCACAACGTTCACAACGACCCTTAATACCGGAAGCGAGACGCGGAGTTAACCCCCGGGCAACATGTGGCCCTCACCACGATCTCCCCCCCCCCACAGAGCCACGAAGCCACACGTAAGAGAAGGGTGGTGTCATCTGTGCGTGCGCGCACACCCCTCGCCCTCCTGGGGGCGGTTCTGATCGTCCTCCTCGGCCCGCCGCTGCTGACATCGGGCAGCGGGTCCGACACCGGGACCCGCATCCCGGGCCTGCAGTTCATGGTGCCGAACACGCCGGGCGGTGGATACGACATCACGGCCCGTACGGCGGCGAAGAGCATCGAGGACGCCGGGCTCAACCACAATGTCGAGGTCTTCAACCTCCCCGGCGCCGGCGGCACGGTCGGCCTCAGCCGGATGGTCAACGAGCACGGCAACGGCAAGCTCGCGATGTCCATGGGGCTCGGCGTCGTCGGCGCCGTCCACACCAACCACTCGCCCTCCGGGCTCGGCGACACCACGCCCATCGCGCGGCTCACGGAGGAGCCGAACATCGTGGTCGTCGCCAAGGACTCCAAGTACAAGACGTTCGACCAGCTGCTCGCCGACTGGAAGAAGAACCCCCGGAAGATGCCGGTCGGCGGCGGCTCCTCCGCCGGCGGACCCGACCACCTGGCACCGATGCTGATGGCCAAGGCCGCCGGGATCACGCCCAAGACCGTCAACTACGTGCCGTTCGACGGCGGCGGTGAGCTGCTCGCCTCCGTACTGGGCGGCAAGGTCGCCTTCGGGGTGTCCGGCGTCGGCGAGTACCTCGACCAGATCAAGTCCGGAGAGCTGCGGCTGCTGGCCGTCACCGGCCCGGAGCGGGTCAAGGGCCTGGACGCGCCCACCCTCAAGGAGGCCGGCGTGAACACCGAGTTCACCAACTGGCGCGGCATCGTGGCGCCCCCGGGGCTCACCGACGTCGAACGGCAGAAGCTGACCGCCCTCTTCACGGAGCTGCACGGATCCCCGCAGTGGAAGGACGCGCTCAAGCGCAACGGGTGGAGCGACGCCTTCATGACCGGCGACAGATTCGGCCGCTTCCTGGATGCCCAGGACCGGCGCGTCGACACCGTACTGAAGGAGCTGGGGCTGTGAGCACCGGTACCGAACCCACCGCGCCCCCGAAGGGCAGCGGGCTGCGAGCCTCCTTGCGCGGCCGCTCCGAACTGGGCGTCTGCCTCATCCTCCTGGTCCTCGGCGTCCTCGTGCTCACCGACGCGGTCACGATGGACACCGACATCACCCAGCGCGGCCCCATCGGGCCCACCACCGTGCCGATCGTCGTCGGGGCGCTCCTCCTGGTCGTCGCCGTGCTCCTCGCCGTCGACGTCCTGCGGGGCGGCCGCGGCGAGGCCGAGAGCGGCGAGGACATCGACCTCTCCGAGCCCGGCGACTGGCGCACCGTCGCCCTCCTGGCCGGCGTCTTCCTCGCCAACGCCGTCCTCATCGGCCCGCTCGGCTTCCCGATCTCCGGCGCGCTGCTCTTCTGGGGCTCCGCATACGCGCTGGGCAGCCGCAACCTCACCCGGGACCCGCTCATCGCGGCCGTCCTGTCCCTGGTGACCTACGTCGTCTTCAACAACCTGCTGGGCGTGCCGCTGCCCGGCGGCCCGCTCATGGGGGTGCTGTAGACCATGGACTCCCTGTCCTCACTCATCGACGGCTTCGGTACGGCGCTGACGCCGATCAACCTGCTGTGGGCCGCCATCGGGGTGCTGCTCGGCACCGCCATCGGTGTACTGCCGGGCATCGGCCCCGCCATGGCCGTCGCCCTGCTCCTCCCCGTCACCTACGGGCTGGACCCGACCGGCGCGTTCATCATGTTCGCCGGAATCTACTACGGCGGCATGTTCGGCGGCTCCACCACCTCCATCCTGCTCAACACCCCAGGAGAGAGCGCGGCGGTGGTCGCCGCCATCGAAGGCAACCCGATGGCACGCGCCGGGCGCGGCGCGCAGGCCCTGGCGGCAGCCGCCGGCGGGCACTTCGCGGGCGGCATGATCGGCACGATCCTGCTGGTCGTGCTCGCGCCCACGGTCGCCGCGCTCGCCGTGGACATCGGCGCGCCCGACTACTTCGCCATCATGGTGCTCGCCTTCATCGCCGTGACCTCCGTACTCGGCAGCTCCCGGATACGCGGCTTCGCCTCACTGCTCATCGGCCTCACCCTCGGGCTCGTCGGCCTGGACCAGATGACCGGGCAGCAGCGGCTGACCTTCGGGATCCTCGAACTCGCCGACGGCATCGACGTCGTCATCGTCGCCGTCGGACTGTTCGCCATCGGAGAGGCGCTCTGGGTGGCGGCGCATCTGCGGCGTACGGCGGGGGAGTCGATCCCGGTGGGCCGTCCCTGGCTGGGCAAGTCGGAGCTGCGGCGCACGTGGAAGCCGTGGCTGCGCGGGCCGCTCATCGGCTTCCCGTTCGGCGCGATCCCGGCCGGCGGCGCCGAGATCCCCACCTTCCTCTCGTACGTCACCGAGAAGCGGCTCTCCAAGCACCGCGACGAATTCGGCCGCGGCGCCATCGAAGGCGTCGCCGGGCCCGAGTCGGCGTCCTCGGCGTCGGCGGCCGGAACGCTCGTGTCGATGCTGACCCTCGGCCTGCCGACGACCGCCGTCGCCGCGGTGATGCTGGCGGCCTTCCAGCAGTACGGCATCCAGCCCGGGCCGCTGCTCTTCGAGCGCGAACCGGATCTCGTCTGGGGCCTGATCGCCTCGCTGTTCGTCGGCATGGTGCTGCTCCTCGTCCTCAACCTGCCGCTGGCGCCCGTCTGGGCGAAGCTGCTGAAGATCCCGCGCCCGTACCTGTACGCCGGGATCCTCTTCTTCGCCGCGGTCGGCGCGTACGCGGTCGGCGGCGAGCCGCTGGACCTGGTCATCCTGCTGATCATCGGGCTGATCGGGCTGGGCATGCGGCGGTACGGCCTGCCGGTACTGCCCGCCGTCATCGGCGTCATCCTCGGCCCGGCCGCCGAACAGCAGCTGCGGCGGGCACTGCAGATCAGCGACGGCAGCGTCACCGGCCTGGTCAACACGCCCTTCTCGATCACCGTCTACGCCGTGATCGTGGTGCTGCTGGCCTGGCCGTGGATCAAGCGGGCGCTCCCGCGCGGGCGTTCCGCGCGCGCGGAGGAC
>NZ_NHSG01000077.1:0-7861 GCF_020024005.1 Streptomyces purpurogeneiscleroticus | reverse complement strand
CCCCGCCCGCCCCGGCCACCGTCGGCGCCTCCGAAGGAGCCTGAGCATGTCCGTACTCTCCATCGACGTCGGCACCTCGCTGATCAAGTCCGTGGTCTACGACGACCGGGGCCACGAGGTGGCCGTCGCCCGGCGCGCCACCGTCGTCGACCGTCCTCACCCGGGCTGGGCCGAGCAGGACATGGACGCCGTGTGGGACGCGGTCGTGCACACCGTGCGGGAGGCGCTGGCCGCGGTACAGGACCGGGGTGCGGAGCCGGTGTGGCTGGTCACCTTCACCGCGCAGGGCGACGGCTGCTGGCTGGTCGACGAGCGCGGCCGGCCGACCGGCCCGGCTGTGCTGTGGTCGGACGGGCGGGCCGCCGACACGGTCACCGAGTGGGGCCGCTCCGGCGTCCTGGCGGAGGCTTTCCGGCGCAATGGCTCGCTGACCTTCGCGGGCCTGCCGAACGCGATCCTCACCTGGTTCGCGCGCCACGACCCGCAGCGCCTCGCCCGCTCCGACGCCGCCCTCACCGCCGCCGGCTGGCTCTTCCTCCGGCTCACGGGCGAGCGGGCGATCGACGAGTCGGACGCCTCGGCGCCCTTCCTCGACCACGCCACCGGCGCGTACGACCAGCAGGTCATCGACCTCTTCGGGCTGCGCGGGGCCGAGCGGCTGCTGCCCGGTGTCGTCGGCGACGACCGGCGCATCGCGGAGATCACCGGCACGGCCGCCGCCGAGCTCGGCGTCCCCGCCGGACTGCCCGTCGTCATGGCCCCCTACGACATCGCCGCCACCGCGCGCGGCATCGGCGTGGTCAACCCCGGCCAGGCGTGCGCGATCCTCGGTACCACGCTGTGCGCGGAGGTCGTCCGCACCGCCGTCGACACCACCGGCGAGCCGAGCGGCATCCACATCGCCTACCGCGGCCGCGAGCGCGTGCTGCGCGCCTTCCCCACGCTCTCCGGTACCGAGGTACTGAACTGGACCGCCGGGGTGCTGGGGCTGTCCGGAGCCGAGGAGCTGTGCGCCGAGGCGTTCCGTTCCGTGCCCGGCGCGCACGGCCTCGCCTTCCTCCCGTACCTCTCCCCCGCCGGTGAACGCGCCCCTTTCCTCGACCCGCGCGCCCGCGGCACCTTCTGGGGCCTGAGCCTGGAGCACACCCGGGCGGACATCGCCCGCGGCGTGCTGGAAGGGCTCTCGCTCACCCTGCGCGACGCGCTCACCGCCTCCCGTACGGAGGTCAGCGAGCTGCGGCTGTGCGGTGGCGGCGCGCGGAGCGACGCGTGGTGCGGGCTGATCGCGGACGTCACGGGCGTGCCCACCACCCGCTCCACCGACACCGAACTGGGCGCGAAGGGCGCCTTCCTCACCGGCCTCGTCCTCACCGGCGCCGAGTCGAGCATGCACCGGGCCGCCGACAAGTACGTCCACATGGGCCCCGCCTGGGAGCCCGACCTGGAACGCGCCGCGCTCTACACCGACCGGTACGCCGCCTTCCTCTCCTGGCGCGACCTGGCCCGCGAGGCCGGCTGGCAGCCGGGCACCCCGAAGGAGGAGATCTGAGATGGCCCGCCACGCCGCTGAGATGGCCCGCCACCCCGACCCCGTACGGCTCGGCCTCGACCTGGGCACCCAGAGCGCCCGCGCCGTCGCCGTGGACGCCGGCGGCCGGGTGCTCGCCGCCGCCTCCCGGCCGCTGCACAGCAGCCGGGCCGGCGAGCGGCACGAGCAGGACCCCGAGGAGTGGTGGGGCACGCTGGCCGCTGCCTGCCGCGAAGCCCTCGCGGACATCGATCCGCAACGGGTGACCGCCCTCGCCCTGGACGGCACGTCCGGCACGATCCTGCTCGCCGGCGCGGACGGCACCCCGCTCACTCCCGGGCTGATGTACGACGACGGGCGGGCCGCCGCGCAGGCCGTACGGGTCAACGAGGCCGGCGCCACGGTCTGGGAGGAGCTGGGGTACCGCACCATGCAGCCCTCGTGGGCGCTGCCGAAGCTGGTGTGGCTGCTGGAGCACTCGGCGGCCGCCACGGCGCCCGGCACCCGGCTGCTGCACCAGGTCGACCTGGTCACCTGGCGGCTGGCCGGCCATCAGGTCGCGAGCGACGCCAGCCACGCCCTCAAGACGGGCTACCACCTCCTGGCGGAGCGCTGGCCGGAGAAGGAGCTCGCCGCGCTCGGCGTGCCCGGCGCGCTGCTGCCGGAGGTGGTACGCCCCGGCACGGTGCTCGGTACGGTGTGCGCCGATGCGGCGCGCGCCACCGGCATCCCCGAGGGCGTGGAGATCGTCGCGGGCATGACGGACGGCTGCGCCGCGCAGATCGGGGCCGGAGCGCTCGCCCCCGGTGCGTGGAATTCCGTACTCGGCACGACCCTCGTCCTCAAGGGCGTCAGCACGCGCCTGGTCCGCGACCCCGGCGGCCTCGTCTACTGCCACCGCGGCCCCGGCGACACCTGGCTGCCCGGCGCCGCGTCCAGCAGCGGCGGTGGCGTCCTGACCCGCGAGTTCCCCGGCGCCGACCTGGCGGACCTCACCGAGCGGGCCGCCCGCGCCGGACGATACGCGGCGGGCCGGGGGCACGACCCCGTCGCGTACCCCCTCGCCGGCTCCGGCGGCGAGCGCTTCCCCTTCCGCGCGCCGGACGCCCGCCCGTTCGTGCTGGGCGAGCCGGCGGACGAGGCGGAGCGCTTCCACGCGTACCTGCTCGGCGTCGCCTGCCTCGAACGGCTCTGCTTCGACTACCTCGGCCACCTGGGCGCCCCCGTCGACGGCCCGCTCACCCTCACCGGCGGCGGCACCCGCAACGCGTACTGGAACCAGCTGCGCGCCGACGTCCTCGGCCGGACCGTCACGCTGCCCGAACAGGCCGAGGGCGCCCTCGGCATGGCCGTGCTCGCGGCCACCGCCGACGGCACCCCGCTCACCGAGGCCGCCGCCGCGATGGTCCGCTTCCGTACCGCATACCACCCCGACCCCGAGCGCACCGCCCGCTTCCTCCCCGCCTACGCGGCATTCGTGGGCGCGCTGAACGACCGCGGCTGGCCGGCCCCCGAAGTGGCCGGGCACGCCATCAGAAAGGCCCAGCAGTGACCGACTTCCTTCTGGTACGCCACGGCGAGACCGTCTGGCACGCGGAGAACCGCTACGCCGGACGCACCGATGTCGCCCTCACCGAACGGGGCCACGCGCAGGCCGCGGAGCTCGCGGCGTGGGCCGCCGGGGCCGGCATCGACGCGGTGGTCTGCTCACCGCTCTCCCGGGCCCGGCTCACCGCCGAGCCGGCCGCGCGCGCCCTCGGGCTCGCACCGCGCGTCGACGCACGTCTCCTGGAGGTCGACTTCGGCCGCGGTGACGGGCTCACCCGCACCGAGATGCGCGAGGTGTTCCCCGAACGGCTCGACGCGTTCCTCCGCGACCCCGTCGTCCATCACCTGCCCGGCGGCGAGGACCCCGAGGAGGCCGCGGCGCGAGCCGCGGACTGCCTCGCCGACCTGGCCCGGGAGCTGCCCGACGGCCGCGTCCTGGTCGTCGCCCACTCCACCCTCGTCCGGCTGCTGCTGTGCCGCGTGCTCGGCATCCCGCTCGGTACGTACCGCACGGTCTTCCCGGTGCTGGACAACGGCGCCCTCACCGAGCTGCGCCTCAAGGACGGCCGGGCGTCCCTGCTCCGGCTGAACGCGCCCTGTGCCCTGTCCCCTTCCGGCACCCACTGACCCGCATACACGGAGATACGAACGACATGCCCACCACCGTTCTGGCCGCAGGCGACCACTTCGTCCTGCCCCGCCTGCTCACCGAACAGGTCGACGCCGCGACCGGCGGCGCCGCCGAGGTCCGCGAACTGCTGCTGCCCTGGCCGCACACCCCGTTCGGCCCGGTCGCCGAGGTGCGGGAGGCGTCCGGCACCGAGGACCAGATGATCGAGGCGCTGCAGGGCGCCCGCGTCTGCGTCACCCAACTGGCCCCGCTCACCGAGCGCATCCTCGCGCACTGCCCGGACCTGGAGCTCTTCTGCGCCAGCCGCGGCGGTCCGGTCAACGCCAACCTCGAAGCGGCCACCCGGCACGGCGTCGCCGTCTGCTACGCGCCCGGCCGCAACGCCGTCGCCACCGCCGAGCACACCCTGGCGCTGATCCTCGCCGCGGCGCGCGGCCTCGGCGATGTCCACACCGACCTGCGGCGCGGCGTCTGGCGCGGGGACTACTTCGACTACGACAACTGCGGCATCGAGATCGACGGCGCCACCGTCGGCCTGGTCGGCTTCGGCGCCGTCGGCAGCCGGGTCGCCAAGGTACTGCTCGCGCTGGGCGCGACGGTGCTGGTCCACGACCCGTACGCCGATCCCGGGCGTCTCGCGGGGATCGCCGAGCAGGTGTCCCTGGAGGAGCTGCTCACCCGCTCCCGTATCGTCTCGCTGCACGCGCGGGTCACCGAGGAGACCACCGGCATGATCGGCCGGAAGCAGCTCGACCTGCTGCCCGAGGGGGCCGTACTGGTCAACTGCGCCCGCGGCGCGCTGCTCGACTACGACGCCGCGTGCGACGCGCTCGCCACCGGCAGGCTCTCCGCCGCCGGCTTCGACGTCTTCCCCGAGGAGCCGGTCCCCGCCGACTCGCCCCTGCTGACGGCCCCCGGCGTCGTCCTCACCCCGCACATCGCGGGCGGCAGCCAGGGCGTCGCCCACAAGGCGGCCCGGATCGTGGCGGGCGAGGTGGGCCGCTTCCTGCGCGGCGAGCCACTGGCCCACTGCGCCAACCCGGAGGTCCTGCGACAGCGCTGAGAACACCTTCCGCGGTACCCGGGCCGGCTGCTGTGTGCAGCCGGCCCGTCCCGTCCGGTGCCGGGCTGGGAACACCGGACGGGAGCGGGCGCGGGCGGGCCGGTCTCAGCGCCCGTTGTTGTGGTGGTTGTTGTTGTGGTGGTTGTTGTGGCCCGAGCTGTCGTTGACGCAGGTGTTGCCGAAGGCCGGGTTCAGCAGGCCAATGATGTCGACAGTGTTGCCGCAGGCGTTGATCGGGATGCTGATCGGCACCTGGATCGCATTGCCTGACACCACGCCGGGGGAATTCGACGCCGCGGCGGCGGCGCCGGCGCCGCCGCCGTTCCCGCCGTTGTGGGCGGAAGCGGTCGTCGCCCCACCGAGGACGGCAGTGGCCGCGAGCGCCGTGAGAGCGGTGAGCTTCGCCATTCGTGACATGACAACTGGCCTTTCGTAAAGCGCGTGAGAGGCGGCCGTACTGCCGTCTCCCTTCCCCTCTTGAATCGGGCCGAACGGGCTCGAAGTTGCGGGAATCGAAGTTTTTCACCTGTTCGGGCGCACAGAAATTCAGAACCTCGCGCCCGCGCGGCCGACCGCCCTGCCGCCATTCGGGCGCCCTGCGGGAACGCCCAACTCTCCGGCATACAGAAGGTTTGTTAGCTTAGCGTTTTAGTGGCCCGTTCGACCTATTAGCTACATATGTAACGAGGGGTAGCGTGGCGTTCTCGCGGAAAACTGCCATGGATCAGCACGGTGGCCACCCGTCGGTAGCGGTCACCAGTCGCTCAGCGGAAGAGGAGGATGCCGAAACCGAGCTTTCCTCTCCCGTTGACGGCACACCGTCCGTCCCCCGTTATGACTATGAGAAATTCAGCCGGCTGGCCGGTCCGCTCACTCCGCCGCACCCCGGTCCCGCGGATTACCGGGTGCAGTACCGGAGCCTGCTGAGCGGCGGCTCGCACCGTGTGTGGACGGCCCTGCTGCTGATCGGGGCACCGCTCGCCTCACTGGCGCTGCTCATCTGGCTCCTGCAGCCCCCGCACTGGGTGCACCGCGAGGACGCGGCGGGCTGGGAGACGGCCGCCGACCTGGTCATGCTCGTCTCGATCGGCCTGCTGGAGACCTTCCGCGTCCTCAACGTCGTCTCCATCGCGCACGCCACGCTCGTCGCCCGGGACCCCGTGCCGGTCACTCCCGCGCCCGGCACCCGGGTGGCTTTCCTGACCACTTTCGTCCCCGGCAAGGAGCCCGAGGAGATGGTCCGGGCCACGCTGGAGGGCGCCATCGCGCTCCGGCACGACGGTCCGCTGGACGTGTGGCTGCTGGACGAGGGAAACACCCCCGAGATGCGGCGGCTGTGCGAGGAACTGGGCGTGCGGCACTTCTCCCGCAAAGGCGAGGAGAAATGGAACCAGCCGTCCGGGCCGTTCCGCGCCAGGACCAAGCACGGCAACTACAACTCCTGGCTGGACGCGCACGGCGACGCGTATGAATTCATGGCGGGCGTCGACACCGACCATGTGCCGCTGCCCGCGTACCTCGAACGCATGATGGGCTTCTTCCAGGACCCCGATGTGGCCTTCGTCGTCGGGCCCCAGGTCTACGGGAATGACGACAGCGCGGTCGCCAGGGCGTCGGAGAGCCAGCAATTCCTCTTCCACGCGCTGATCCAGCGCGCGGGGAACGCCTATGGCTCGCCGATGTTCGTCGGCACCAACAACTGCGTCCGGATCAGCGCCCTGCGGCAGGCCGGCGGTTTCTACGACTCCATCACCGAGGACATGGCCACCGGGCTGGAGATCCACCGCCGGCGCAATCCCGACACCGGCCGGCCCTGGCGTTCGGTCTACACCCCGGACGTCCTGGCCGTGGGCGAGGGGCCGGCCACCTGGAGCGACTTCTTCAACCAGCAGCTGCGCTGGAGCCGGGGCACCTACGAAACGCTCTTCCGCCAGTTCGGGCGGGCTGCCTTCCGCCTCTCCCCCGGCAAGGCGCTCAATTACGCGCTGATGGTGACCTACTACCCGATCTCCGCGGTCAACTGGATGATCGGCGCCCTCTCCTGCGCGCTGTTCCTCTGTCTCGGCTCCTCCGGCGTCCAGGTCGAGTCGCAGATGTGGATGATGCTGTACAGCGACGCCGCGGCCCTGCAGATCGGGCTGTACATGTGGAACCGGCGGCACAACGTCAGCCCGCACGAACCGGAGGGCTCCTCGGGCGTCGCCGGGATGGCGATGTCCGCGATGTCCGCGCCGCTGTACGCCCGCTCCCTGACGGGCGCGGTCCTGCGCCGGAAGGCCGGCTTCATCGTCACGTCGAAGGGCGACGCGGCCGACCCGGACCGCCTGCGCACCTTCACCACCCATCTGCTGTGGGCCGGGGTGTTCGCCGTGACGCTGATCGCCTCGGTGTTCCTGAACAACACCCACGCGGCCATGCGGACCTGGGCCTCGATCGCGCTGGTCGTCTCCCTCGCCCCGCTGGTCGTCTGGCGCTGGTCGGCGGCCCACGAACGACGCCGCGCGAAATGCCCGGCACAGCGGGTGCAGCCGGGCGCGCGGCAGGAGCAGACGGCGGAGCGGGAACAGCCGGCGCAGCGGGAGCAGGCGGAGGTGCCGGAGCAGCCCACCGACCCCACGGCGCCCTCCTCCGAGGACTTCCGGCAGCTGCTGCAGCACGCCCTCGACACAAAGGCCCCGTTCTCCTGGGTGACCGCCGACGCCGGGTACGGGCGGGACCGGCCGCTCCGTGACTGGATGGAGGAGTCCCGCATCCCGTACGTGCTGCCCGTCCGCGCCCACGACACGGTGCACACCGCCGACGGGGCCGACGCGCGCGTGGACGCGCTCGTCACCACCCTGCCCGTGCAGGCGTGGAAGAGCGTGCCGGACGGGGCCGACAAGGACCGCGACCGGGACTGCGCCTGGGCGCGCGTCACGCTCCGCCCGCCCCGGCAGGACGGGTTCGGGCGCTGGGTGCTGGCCCGCCGGACCGGCAGCGACCCGCACGGGACGGCGTACTACGTCTGCTGCGGGCCCTCGGCCGCACGGCTGAGGGACCTGGTCAAGGTGGCTGCGAGCCGGTGGGCGGTGGAGGAGTACCTGCAGAGCCC
>NZ_NHSG01000076.1:0-7853 GCF_020024005.1 Streptomyces purpurogeneiscleroticus | reverse complement strand
CCCCCGCACCCCCGCCTCATGCCGTCAGAAGGTCGAGCTCCGTGGTCAGGTTCCGCCGGGCCAGCCGCTCCCATCTGTCGTGCCCCTCCGGCGTGCGGAAGAGCCTTGGCAGCGCCAGCAGTTGACGCAGTACATCGGCCCGGCCCGCCCGGAACGCCTCGTCCGGCACGAACCCGAACTCCTCGCGCACCGCGGCGGCGTACGCCGCGTACTGCTCCGGCGACCCGGCCAGTACCGCCAGATCCGCGTCGCACAGCACCTCGCCGTTGCTGTCCCCCTCCGCCGGATCGTGCGTGACCGTGAGCCGCACGAGACGCGCCACCTCCGCCGTGTGCTCCGCGTCGATCCCCAGCTCCGGCAGCGCCCGCTCGGCGAGCGCCGCGCTGCGCTCCTCGTTCTCGGAGCGGTCGGGGCGGTAGACGGCGTCGTGGAACCAGGCCGCGAGCCGTACGACATCGGGCTCGGCGGCGTGTCCCGCAAGCTCGTCGATCCGGTCCAGCACGGCGGCCAGATGCTCGGTCGTGTGATAGCGGCGCTGCGGCTCGGCCCAGCGTGCCAGCAGATTGTCGGCGTACGGGGCGGGGTCGGGCGGCAGGGCGATCGCGGTGCCGGGCTCGGTCGCCGCGTCGGCGTTCCGGAGCGCCAGGACGGCGTCGTGCCAGCGGCGGCGCAGGTGTTCACCCGGGTCCATGCGGTCCGTGCGATCCGTCGGGGAGGAAGCCATACGACCATTGTGCGCATCCGGACCGGCGGCCTCACCACAGGTGATCGCGCCGAACGCCGGAGCGGGCCGGGCGCGTCCGCGCGGGGCGCTTTTCGCGTCGGATCGGTGTCGCTCCGTAGCGCCGCCCTGCCGGGTATGGCACTCTGGAGCACATGTCTAGACCAATTCTCGAGGTGATCGCGCTCGACGCCGCGGACGCCGCCGCGGCCGAGGCCGGAGGGGCGGACCGCCTCGAACTGGTCACCGACATGGCGTCCGACGGACTCACCCCGCCCCGCGAGACCTTCGCCGCCGTCCGGGCCGCCGTCACCATCCCGCTGCGCGTCATGCTGCGCGCGGCGGACGGCTTCGCCGCGGGCGACGCCCGGACGTTCGACGCGCTGTGCGCCGACGCCGCCGCGCTCCGGGCCGAGGGCGCCGAGGAGTTCGTCCTCGGGTTCCTCGCCGAGGACGGCGGCCCCGACCTCGCCGCCGTGGACGCCCTGACCGAGGTGATCGACGGCTGCCCCTGGACCTTCCACCGCGCCATCGATCACGCCGCCGACCGTGACGGCCTGCGCAAACGCCTCGACGACCGGCCCGGCATGGACACCTACCTCACCGCGGGATCGGCCGCCGGCGTCGACGACGGGCTGCCCGTACTGCTCGCCGAGGCGGCCCGCGCGGCGGCCGGCGAGCCGGGGTACGGCCCGCAGATCATGGCGGGCGGCGGCCTCACCCTCGCGCACGTCCCGCAGCTGCGCGCCGCCGGCGTCGCCGCCTTCCACATCGGCGGCGCGGCCCGCCCGGCCGGCTGGTCGGCGCCGGTATCCCCGGCCGCCGTCGAGACCTGGCGCACGGCGCTGGACGGCTGAACGGGGAAGACCGCAGGGGCGGCGGGTCTCAGCCCGCCAGCTCCTCCGGCAGCGGCGCCGCGTGCACGACCGTCAGGCCGGACACGGCACGTGTGAGGCAGACGTACAGGCGGCGCAGCCCGGTCCGGTGGTCCGGCTCGGCGTCCACGAGCGCCGCCGGCTCGTCCAGTACCACGTAGTCGTACTCCAGGCCCTTCGCGAGCGTCGCGGGCACAAGAGTGAGCCGGGCGTCCGCCGAGGTCTCCTCGCCGGGGGCGAGCGTGGCCAGGCCGGCTGCCGCCAGTGCCTCGCGCAGCGCCGGGAGGCGCGGCTCCGCGGCGATCAGGCCGATGGAGCCCTCCTTGGCCAGCGCGTCGCGGCAGGCGGTGATCACCGCCGCGTCCAGCGCCTCCGATGCTGTCGAGCGGATCTCGAAGTCGCCCGGGGATTCGCGGATGGACGTCGCCTCGGAGAGGTCCGGCGCAATGGCCGGAAGCAGCCGTGAGGCGTACGCGATGACCTCACGCGGCACACGGAAACCCTGGGTCAGCTCCTCGACCGCTGCGCCCGGCTTGCCCAGATGGGCCAGCGCCTCCTCCCAGGTGTCCGTCGACCACGGGGTCGTGCCCTGGGCGATGTCACCCAGTACGGTCGCCGAGCCGGTCGAACAGCGCCGGCCCACCGCCCGGTACTGCATGGGGGAGAGGTCCTGGGCCTCGTCCAGCACCACGTGGCCGAGCGAGTGCGTGCGCTCCACCAGGTCGTGCGCCTCGTCGATGAGGACGGCGTCGGCCGCGGACCACTTGGCGCTGCGGACGCTGCGGGCCGGTTTGGTCCACAGGATCGTCTTCTGCTCCTCGTCGGTGAGGACGCCGTCGGCGTGCTCGGCCAGGAAGTCCGCGTCCGACAGCAGCCGCAGGACCAGCTTCGCCGGGTCGACCGGCGGCCAGACCGCCTTGACCGTCGCCTTCACCGCGGCATTGCGGGCCACCGCGTCCTGCACCCGGTCGTCGGGCGCCTCACCGGCCCGCTCCATCTGGACGAGCACGGCATGCGCGATGCGCTGCGGCAGCGCCTCGCGCGCCGCGCCGTAGCGGATGCCCCGGTCCAGCAACTGCTGGACGATCTCTTCCAGTTCGTACACGGGAACGCGCCAGCGGCGGGAGCCGCGGACCACCACGCACGCCTCGGTGGGCATCGTGACGTGCGAACGGACGGCGCGGCGCAGCACCTCCGCCAGCCGCGCGTCACCCTTGACCGTGGCGGCCGCGGCATCGTCCGTACCGCGTACCTCCACATGCGCCACGAGATCGTCGACCGTGGCCTGCTTGACCTCCAGCTCGCCCAGCGCGGGCAGCACCTGCTCGATGTAGTGCAGGAAGGACTTGTTCGGGCCGATGACCAGGGTGCCGGCGCGGGCCAGCTTCTCGCGGTGCGCGTACAGGAGGTACGCGACCCGGTGCAGGCCGACGGCGGTCTTGCCCGTGCCGGGCGCCCCCTGGACGCAGACCGTGCCGCCGATCCCGGCCCGGACGATCTCGTCCTGCTCGGGCTGGATGGTGGCCACGATGTCGCGCATCGGACCCACGCGCGGCCGCTCGATCTCCGTCTGGAGCAGCTTGCTGGCGTGCTCCACCTCCGCCGGGTCGGTGAGGTGCTCGTCCTCGTACGCGGTCAGCTCGCCGCCGGTGTACCCGAAGCGGCGGCGCAGCCGCAGGTCCATCGGGTCCTTCTTGGACGCCCGGTAGAAGGGCTGGGAGACGGGCGCGCGCCAGTCGATGACCATGGGGTCGCCGTCGGCGTCGTGGACGTGCCGCCGCCCGATATAGAAGTCCTCTCCCTCGGCGCCCTCCGCGAGATCGACACCGGGCGCGTGGAGGTAGTCCAGACGCCCGAAGAAGAGGGGGGTGTGGGAGAGGTCGGCGAGCGCCTTGATACGGGCCTCGACCTCGCCCTGCAGGATCTGGGCGTTGACCCAGTTCGCCGCCACGTCCTTGATGTTCAGCGACTCGGCGTCCTCGCGCATGGCGCGGAGCGCGGCGCGGGAGGCGGCGAGGTGCCTGCGCTCCCGCTCCAGGGGATCGTCCTGCTCGTGCTTTTCCTTCTGGTCAGGGGCGTGCGAGGGCACGGCTTCGCCTCCGGGCAGCTGCGGTGGTCTGGGGGCCGGCCGGTTTCCGTCCGGGCGGCGGCGCTCCGCGACGAGAGTCGTGCGGGAGGCGGGCAGACGCGCGATTGTAGCCAGCACGAAGTGGGGACGCGACCGAATTAAAAGGGGCCCGAATCCCTTAGGGGGAGGCCGCAGGCCCGTGCTTCCGGGGCCGTACACCCGGCGACACGCGGATCGGTCGTTGGTCGGATGTGCGACGACCGGGTGAATTCCATCATGGAGACATGAGCAGCCACATAAACACGCCACCCGAACCCAAAACGACCGGCCGTGCCAGACACGGCGCCAGCGCTGTTGCCCACGACACGGAGCACCGGCACCCCGTGGGCAACGCCCTGCGGGCCGTGAAGGTCTTCGCAGGCACCGCCTTCAGCGTCGCCGTACTGGGCGAATACGCCGACGACAGTTCCCCGACCACCACCCGTACCAAGGAATGACATCGGGACGTCCGGAAAGCGTCACGAAATGTAGTGCGTGATCGATTAACGTCGCCGTAAAGGCTGTGAAGACTGTGCAAGCCGCATATGGCGACAAGGAGGGGTCACCCGCGTGTCTGCCGCCGACGGGAAGCCGATCCAGCGGACAACGCCCCTCGTGGGCAGGCCACGCACCACCCGGGAGCTGCCGGACGGACCGGCAGACCGCAGTACGGCCCCACACCCCCGCCGTACTCTCCCCCGCCACACGCTCCCCGCGGCAGCACTGCTCGCCGTGTCCGTGGCCGCGCTCGGCGTCGTACACCTCTTCGTACCGATGCCCAACTCCGACATCCTCGTCTACCGGGCGATGGGCGACTCCGTCCTGACCGGCGGCGACCTCTACGGCTTCAGGGTCACCGAGTGGCACCTCCCGGCCACCTACCCGCCCTTCGCCGCCGTGCTCTTCGTCCCGCTGGCGCGGATCTCCCCCGGCGTGCTGGAGCTCGCCTCCGTACTCGCCAACATCGCGCTGCTCGCCCTGCTGATCCACTTCTCCGCGCGGCTCGCCGGGCTGCGCGCCACCCACCGCGTGCCCTCGCTGCTCGTCGCCACCGCGCTCGCCATCTGGCTGGAGCCGGTGTACCAGACGATCGTCTTCGGGCAGATCAACCTGGCCCTGACCTGCCTCGTCCTGTGGGACCTCACCCGCCCCGACGGCGCGCGCGGCAAGGGCCTGGCCATCGGCATCGCGGCCGGCATCAAGCTCACCCCCGCGCTCTTCGCCGTGTACCTGCTGCTCACCGGGCGAGTACGGGCCGCGCTGGTCTCGCTCGCCGGGTTCGCCGGCACGGTGCTGCTCGGCGTCGTCGCGCTGCCCGGCGCCAGCGTCGAGTTCTGGACCCAGCGGCTCTACGAGACCGGGCGGGTCGGCGAGGCGTGGATCGTCGACAACCAGTCGCTCCAGGGCCTCCTCGCGCGCCTGCTGCACACGACGCACCCGGGCGTCGTCTGGGTGGCGGGGGCCTTGCTGACGGCCGTGATCGGGATGGCGGCGGCCCGCCGGACGGGCCTGGTCGCCGGCCGCGAGGCGTGGGGCGTGCTGTGCACGGCGCTCACCGCGCTGCTCGTCTCGCCGATCAGCTGGTCCCACCACTGGGTCTGGTGCGTGCCGCTGCTCGCCGTCCTGGCCACGCACATCCGGCGGGACGTGCGGCGGCGCACCGTATGGGCCGCGCTGGCCGTGCTCTTCACCGCCCGCACGATGTGGCTCGTGCCGCACAACGGCGACCTGGACCTGGTACTCCCGTGGTGGCAACAGCCACTGGCCGCGCCGTACCCCCTGCTCGGCGTGGCCTTCCTGCTGGCCGCGCTGTGCTGGCGCGGGGGCGTGCTGACGGGGGTGGCGGCGGGGGCACTGACCCGCCCGGACGCGGCCCGCGCGGAGTCGGTACCGGCGCCTCGGTCACCGAGTCAGGCGTAGGGGCCGACCAGGCTTACCGTTTCGCCCCGCTCTTCCCCCATGGGGGTGCAGCGAGCCTCTGCTCTTCCCCCATGGGGGTGCAGCGAGTCCCCTTCTCAACACAGTACTGGGGACTACTGACAACCCGGCCACTGAACAACCCGGCACTGACGACCCGGCCGCCCCGCCCCTCACGCCCCTTCGTCCGCCAGCAGTTCGTGCGCGTCCACGATGCGGTACGCGTAGCCCTGTTCGGCCAGGAAGCGCTGGCGGTGGGCCGCGAAGTCCTGGTCGATGGTGTCGCGCGCGACAACCGAGTAGAAGCGCGCCTCGTGGCCGTCCGCCTTCGGGCGGAGCACCCGGCCGAGGCGCTGGGCCTCCTCCTGGCGCGAGCCGAACGTGCCGGACACCTGGATCGCGACCGTCGCCTCCGGCAGGTCGATCGAGAAGTTCGCGACCTTGGAGACGACCAGCACGGACAGCTCGCCCTCGCGGAAGGCGTTGAAGAGCTTCTCGCGCTGCGCGTTGCTGGTGTCGCCCTTGATCACCGGCGCGTCCAGGTGCTCGCCCAGCTCGTCCAGCTGGTCGATGTACTGCCCGATCACCAGCGTCTGCTCGCCCGCGTGCCGGCGCACCAGCGCCTCGGTGACCTGCTGCTTGGACCCGGTGGTCGCGCAGAAGCGGTACTTCTCGTCGCTCTCCGCCGTGGCGTACGCCAGCCGCTCCGAGTCGGTCAGATTGACCCGGACCTCGACGCAGTCGGCGGGCGCGATGTACCCCTGCGCCTCGATCTCCTTCCACGGCGCGTCGAACCGCTTCGGGCCGATGAGCGAGAAGACGTCGGACTCGCGGCCGTCCTCGCGCACGAGGGTGGCGGTCAGGCCGAGCCGGCGACGCGCCTGGAGGTCGGCGGTGAACTTGAAGACCGGCGCGGGCAGCAGATGCACCTCGTCGTAGACGACCAGGCCCCAGTCGCGGGAGTCGAAGAGCTCCAGATGCGGGTAGACGCCCTTCCGCTTGGTCGTCAGCACCTGGTACGTCGCGATGGTGACCGGCCGGATCTCCTTCTTCGTACCGCTGTACTCGCCGATCTCGTCCTCGGTCAGCGACGTGCGCTTGACCAGCTCGTGCTTCCACTGGCGCGCGGACACCGTGTTCGTCACGAGGATCAGCGTGGTGGCCTTGGCCTCGGCCATCGCACCGGCTCCGACCAGCGTCTTTCCCGCGCCACAGGGCAGTACGACGACGCCCGAGCCGCCGTGCCAGAAGTTCTCGACGGCCTGCTGCTGGTACGGCCGCAGCGACCAGCCCTCCTCCGCCAGCTCGATCGGGTGGGCCTCGCCGTCCACATAACCGGCCAGGTCCTCGGCCGGCCAGCCCAGCTTCAGCAGCGTCTGCTTGATCTGCCCGCGCTCGGAGGGGTGCACCGCGACGGTGTCCGGGTCGATCCGGGCGCCGACCAGCGGCTGGACCTTCTTCGACCGCAGGATCTCCTCCAGCACCGGGCGGTCGGTGGTGGTGAGCACCAGGCCGTGCGTGGGGTGCTTGCTGAGCGTGAGGCGGCCGTACCGGGACATCGTCTCGGCGATGTCGACGAGCAGCGCGTGCGGGACCGGATACCGGGAGTACGCGACCAGCGCGTCCACGACCTGCTCCGCGTCGTGACCCGCGGCCCGCGCGTTCCACAGGCCGAGCGGCGTCACCCGGTAGGTGTGGATGTGCTCCGGGGCGCGCTCCAGCTCCGCGAAGGGGGCGATGACCTGGCGGCACGCGTCCGCCTGCTCGTGGTCCACCTCCAGCAGCAGCGTCTTGTCGCTCTGGACGATGAGAGGTCCGTTCACGCGCCTCGCCTTTCGCTTCGCCTGCACCCGGCCGGCGTCACCGCACGGCCCGGCCGTTCGTACGGCCAAACGTCCAGTGTGCCGCATCGCGGCGAAAGGGGGGCCTGCGTCCACAGAGCGCGCCCCCGGAGGCCGCGGTCAGGACACCGTCAGGACGCCGCGTCGTCGGCGAGTTCCGAGACGCCCGTGATGCGGTGCAAGGGGTATGTGCGGACCTCGTCGGCGGTGTGGTCGTACGCCGTCACGAAGCCGCCCTCGACCCGGACCGGGGCGATGACGCGCTGGCTGGCGGCGCCGTCGGCGTTGACGTAGCCGATCCACAGCGCCGAGTTGGTCAGCGCGGCGGCCTGCACGGTGGCGAGCGTCTCGGCGGACGTCGTGCGCGGCAGCCGGCCCGGCGCGGGCGCCGC
>NZ_NHSG01000075.1:0-7850 GCF_020024005.1 Streptomyces purpurogeneiscleroticus | reverse complement strand
GGTGGCTGTCAGCGGGCGGGCGTACCCTGGGAAACCCCGGCCCGCTCACCGCGCACCGGCTGCCGGCGTCACGTACGCCCCGTGCGTCGCGCCCAGCCCGCGGTACAGAAGCGGCCGGTCGTTCGCGTTGTCCGACTCCCTGGGACGGAAGCCTTTTCATGAGCCTGACAGGACTGCTCGACGCCGTCGTACGGGACCCGGCGCTGGCCGAAGCGGTCGAGGCCGCCACCGACGGGCACCGCCGCCACGTGGACCTGGTCGGCCCGCCGGCCGCCCGCCCCTTCGCCGTCGCCGCGCTGGCCCGGGACGCCCAGCGCCCGGTGCTGGCGGTCACCGCGACCGGCCGGGAGGCCGAGGACCTGGCCGCCGCGCTGCGCTCGCTGCTCCCCGAGGACAGCGTCGTGGAGTACCCCTCCTGGGAGACCCTGCCGCACGAGCGCCTCTCGCCCCGTTCGGACACCGTCGGCCGCCGCCTCGCCGTGCTGCGCCGGCTCGCCCACCCCAGCAAGGACGACCCGGCGACCGGCCCGGTCTCGGTCGTGGTCGCCCCCGTGCGGTCCGTGCTGCAGCCGCAGGTCAAGGGGCTGGGCGACCTGGAGCCCGTCGCGCTGCGCAGCGGCGAGAGCGCCGACCTCGGCGAGATCGTGGACGGCCTGGCGGCCGCCGCGTACAGCCGCGTGGAACTGGTCGAGAAGCGCGGCGAGTTCGCGGTCCGCGGCGGCATCCTGGACGTCTTCCCGCCCACCGAGGAACACCCGCTGCGGATCGAGTTCTGGGGCGACGACGTCGAGGAGATCCGGTACTTCAAGGTCGCCGACCAGCGCTCCCTGGAGATCGCCACGCACGGCCTGTGGGCGCCGCCCTGCCGTGAGCTGCTGCTCACCGCCTCCGTACGGGAGCGGGCCGCGGCCCTCGCCGAGGAGCACCCGGAGCTGGGCGAGCTGCTCGGCAAGATCGCCGAGGGCATCGCCGTGGAGGGCATGGAGTCCCTCGCGCCGGTCCTCGTGGACGAGATGGAGCTGCTGCTGGACGTGCTGCCGGCGGGCTCCATGGCGGTGGTCTGCGACCCGGAGCGGGTGCGGACGCGCGCCGCCGACCTGGTCGCCACCAGTCAGGAATTCCTCCAGGCCAGCTGGGCTGCCACGGCCGGCGGTGGGGAAGCCCCCATCGATGTCGGCGCGGCCTCCCTGTGGGGCATCGCGGACGTCCGGGACCGCGCCCGTGAGCTGGGCATGATGTGGTGGTCGGTCTCCCAGTTCGCCGCCGACGAGGCGGCCGAGGTGGACGGCGACACGCTCAAGCTCGGCATGCATGCCCCCGAGACGTACAGAGGCGACACCCAGCGCGCGCTCGCCGACACCAAGCAGTGGCTGGCCGACGGCTGGCGCACGGTCTATCTCACGGAGGGCCACGGCCCCGCGGCCCGTACGGTCGAGGTGCTCGGCGGCGAGGGCATCGCGGCCCGCCTGGACCCGGACCTCGCGGAGATCTCGCCGTCCCTCGTGCACGTCTCCTGCGGCTCGATCGACAACGGCTTCGTCGACCCGGCGCTGAAGCTCGCGGTGCTCACCGAGACCGACCTCTCGGGCCAGAAGGCGGCCGGCAAGGACGCCACCCGGATGCCGGCCCGCCGCCGCAAGACCATCGACCCGCTGACCCTCGAAGCGGGCGACTACATCGTGCACGAACAGCACGGCGTGGGCCGGTACATCGAAATGGTGCAGCGCACGGTCCAGGGCGCCACCCGCGAGTACCTCCTCGTCGAGTACGCGCCCGCCAAGCGCGGCCAGCCCGGCGACCGCCTGTACATCCCCACCGACCAGCTGGAGCAGGTCACCAAGTACGTCGGCGGCGAGGCCCCGACGCTGCACCGCCTCGGCGGCGCCGACTGGACCAAGACCAAGGCGCGCGCGAAGAAGGCCGTCAAGGAGATCGCGGCCGATCTGATCAAGCTGTACTCGGCGCGGATGGCGGCGCCCGGCCACACGTTCGGGCCGGACACCCCCTGGCAGCGCGAGCTGGAGGACGCGTTCCCGTATGCGGAGACGCCCGACCAGCTCACCACCATCGCCGAGGTCAAGGAGGACATGGAGAAGTCGGTCCCGATGGACCGGCTGATCTGCGGCGACGTCGGCTACGGCAAGACCGAGATCGCGGTGCGCGCCGCCTTCAAGGCCGTGCAGGACGGCAAGCAGGTCGCCGTCCTGGTCCCGACGACGCTGCTCGTGCAGCAGCACTTCGGCACCTTCACCGAGCGCTACGGTCAGTTCCCCGTCAACGTCCGCGCCCTCTCCCGCTTCCAGACAGAGACCGAGTCCAAGGCCACCCTGGAGGGGCTCAAGGACGGCTCGGTCGACATCGTCATCGGCACCCACCGGCTGTTCTCCTCCGAGACCAAGTTCAAGGACCTGGGCCTGGTCATCGTCGACGAGGAGCAGCGCTTCGGTGTCGAGCACAAGGAGCAGCTGAAGAAGCTGCGCGCCAACGTGGATGTCCTGACGATGTCCGCGACGCCGATTCCGCGGACTTTGGAGATGGCGGTGACGGGCATCCGCGAGATGTCGACGATCACCACCCCGCCCGAGGAGCGGCACCCGGTCCTGACCTTCGTCGGTCCGTACGAGGAGAAGCAGATCGGCGCCGCCATCCGCCGCGAACTGCTCCGCGAGGGCCAGGTCTTCTACATCCACAACCGTGTGGAGTCCATCGACCGGGCCGCGGCCCGCCTCCGTGAGATCGTCCCCGAGGCGCGCATCACCACCGCCCACGGCCAGATGTCGGAGTCCGCGCTCGAACAGGTCGTGGTCGACTTCTGGGAGAAGAAGTCCGACGTGCTGGTCGCCACGACCATCGTCGAGTCCGGCATCGACATCTCCAACGCCAACACGCTGATCGTCGAACGAGGCGACAACTTCGGCCTCTCCCAGCTCCACCAGCTGCGCGGCCGGGTCGGCCGTGGCCGCGAGCGCGGCTACGCCTACTTCCTCTACCCGCCCGAGAAGCCCCTGACGGAGACCGCGCACGAACGCCTGGCCACCATCGCGCAGCACACGGAGATGGGCGCCGGCATGTACGTCGCGATGAAGGACCTGGAGATCCGCGGCGCGGGCAACCTCCTCGGCGGCGAGCAGTCGGGCCATATCGCGGGCGTCGGCTTCGACCTGTACGTCCGCATGGTCGGCGAGGCCGTGGCGGACTACCGCGCCTCGCTGGAAGGCGGCGTGGAGGAGGAGCCGCCGCTGGAGGTCAAGATCGAGCTGCCGGTGGACGCGCACGTCCCGCACGACTACGCCCCCGGCGAGCGCCTGCGCCTGCAGGCGTACCGTGCGATCGCCGCCGCCAACACCGAGGAGGACATCGCCTCGGTACGCGAGGAGCTGACCGACCGCTACGGCAAGCTCCCCGAGCCGGTGGAGAACCTCCTGCTGGTTGCGGGCCTGCGGATGCTCGCCCGCGCCTGCGGCGTCACCGACATCACGCTGCAGGGCTCCAACATCCGCTTCGGCCCGGTCGAGCTGCGCGAGTCCCAGGAGCTGCGGCTGAAGCGGCTGTACCCGCGTACGGTCATCAAGCCCGCCACCCACCAGGTCCTGGTCCCCCGCCCGGCCACGGGCAAGATCGGCGGCAAGCCGCTGGTCGGCCGCGAACTGCTGGCCTGGGTGGGTGAGTTCCTGACTTCGGTACTGGGGTCGTGACTTCGGTACTGGGGTGGTGACGGGGTGCGGGCGGGGCCTCGGGGTCCCGCCGCGCCTCAGTCCTTCGTGGCGCGCTTGAGGAGCGTGAGGCCGCCGGCTTCGCCGTCCGGTACGTACACCGCGCCGGGATGGCGGCGGCCGGCGTCCACGAGGGCCTGCGGCGTGGTCCGGCCGTCGCGGAGCTGGACGGCGATGTAGTCCGGGGCGATGCCGCGGGTGTCGCCTATCCAGTACACCGTCGTACGGCCGGTGAGCCGGCTGATGGGCCGGACGTCGGCCTCGACGGTCGCGCCGTCGGGGACCCTGTTCAGCAGCGCCTCGGCCTGGGGGACGGCGGGTGGCGTCCGGTAGGTGGCCGCTTCGGTGAGCCGCGCCAGCGGGAGCGTCGTGGTCAGCGCGAGGGCCGCGGCGAGCGCCGCCGCCGGGATGTGCACGGCGTAACTGCGCAGCCAGGGGCGGCCGCTCGTACGGAACCGGGGCACCGCGTCGACCAGCGCGAGGAAGACCACGGGCATCAGGACGGCGCTGTAGTGCCAGTCGGTGCCCCAGTAGTGGTCGTCGTGCGAGACGAAGCGCCAGCCGATGGTCGGCACCGCGGCGAGCAGCAGCGGTGAACGCAGGGCCAGCAGCCCGGTGGTGGGCAGCAGGGTCCACAGCAGCGTACGGACGGCCGTGTCCACGGGGATGAGCGGCGCCGGGCCGCCGTCACCGCTGAGCTTGGTCCAGTAGTCGTACGAGCCGGCGCCGTTGAAGGCGGGGATGATCACGGTGAGGGTGAGGGCGGTGGCGGCGAGGCCGAGGAGGACCAGCGTGACGGCCGCGGGCACTGCCCGCCGGGCCCGGATCAGGACGATCACGCCGATGGCCGCAGCGGTCACCCCCAGGTCCTCCTTGACCAGGACCAGCGGGGCCGCCCAGCACACCGCGGCGGTCCAGCGCCTGCGGATCACCGCCTCCAGCGAGAAGGCGATCATCGGCAGTGCGAACGCGATCTCGTGGAAGTCGAAGTCGACCGCGCGCTGCAGCCCCCAGGACAGCCCGTACGCCACGCCGATGGCGAGCCCGGCACGGCGGCCGAGCAGCCGGGCCGCGCACCGGGTGACGGGCACGGCGGACAGCGCGAAGAGCGCGGCCTGCGCGACGAGCAGGGTCACCGGGGAGGGCAGCAGCCGGTAGAGCGGGGCGAGCAGGGCGAGTACCGGACTGAAGTGGTCGCCGAGGATGTTCGCGCCGGGGCCCTTGAGGTCGGCGACGGGTGCCTGGAGATGCGCGTAGGTCCGCACCACCTGCTCGAATATCCCGAGGTCCCAGGAGATCGTGCCCATGGTGCGGTACCGCTGCACGGACACCGTGGCGAACAGGGCGAAGAGGACGGCGGCCGTCCAGTACGGATCCAGCCGCGGGGCGCGCAGCGCGGCGGCCCGGACACGGAGGCGGCCCGGCCCGCTTCCGGTACGGCCCTCGGCCGCGGCCGGGGTCCGTGCGCCGGCCTCGTCCGTCGCGGTTGCTGCGGCCGTATCCATGCGGATCCTTACTCTTCCTCGCTCGCCTGGCCCTGTACTTGCTCTGCTGTCTCAGCTTCCGAAAAGGTACTCGAAACCATCGAATCGGACGCCCCGTCATACAAGGTGGCCGACGCGACGTACGGTCACCAAGGGGCGGCCACCCGCCCCGGCCGCTTGCCCACGGCCATGCAACCGAAGATTGGACATCCCCCTTGATACGGTCCGCGCTTCCCGTACGCCGTGCCGCGCTCTCCGCGACGGCCCTGGCCGCGACCCTCGTCCTGGCCGGCTGCGACCTGTCCGGCGGCAGTACTCAAGGAGACGGCAAGCGGAGCCCGGACGTTCCCACGGCGACGGGCGAACCGGGCAGTGCCCTCGCGGCGCTCGGCTCGCTCACGGTCAAGGGCAGGGCCCCGAAGACCGGATACGAGCGGGACCGCTTCGGCACCGCCTGGGCCGACACCGACAGCAACAGCTGCCCGACCCGCGAGGACATCCTCAAGCGCGACCTGACGCAGGTGCAGTACCAGGACGGAGACTGCAAGGTGTCCTCGGGCGAACTGGCGAAGGACCCCTACACCGGGCAGCGGGTGATCTTCCGGCGCGGCAGCAGCCTCGTGGACATCGACCACGTCGTGGCCCTGTCGGACGCCTGGCAGAAGGGCGCCCAGCAGTGGCCGGCCGGCAAGCGGATCGCGCTGGCCAACGATCCGCTGAACCTCATCGCGGTCGGTGCCTCCGCCAACCGTCAGAAGAGCGACGGTGACGCGGCCACCTGGCTGCCGGCCAACAAGGGCTACCGCTGCGACTACATCGCCCAGCAGGTCGCGGTGAAGAAGAAGTACGGCCTGTGGGTGACGCGCGCGGAGAAGGAGGCGATGCGGAAGGTGCTGAACACCTGCCCGTCCGAGCGGCTCCCCGCAGGCGGCAACCCGACCGAGGCCCCGCCCCGCTTCCACGCGAACTAGCCGACCGAGGCTCCGGTCCCGCTTCCGCACTTACTGGCGGACCGAAGCCCCCCGTCCCGCTTCCGCGCCGGCCGGCAGGCCGGGCAGCGCGGGGGACGGCGGCCGTGCCCGTCGGCCTGTGACGGCCGGCCGGGCACGGCGCCGGTGGTCAGGGCAGGTCACAGACCCAGGTCCCACTGGGACGCCTCGTGCTCCAGGCCCGGCGACACCTCGACGTCGAGGTTCTTCGCCCCCGCCGGGGTGTCGAAGGCGAACTCCACGCTCGCGCTCTTGCCCGGCAGGATCTTGCCGTTGAAGCCCTCGCCGACCGTGCCGTCGAATATCTGCTCCGCGGCCTTGCCGTCCTTGCCGGCGCGCGCCTCGACCAGGGTCAGGGTGCTGTCGAACTTCTCCTTGCCCTTGTTCTCCAGCTGCACCGTGAACTTGTAAGCCTTCTGGCCCTCCTTGTGGCCGACGGCGAACTCGCCGACGTTGTACGCCGTCGCCTTGGACACCGTGACGCTCAGACCCGTGTCGTACTCGGCGGTGTCGCCCGCGTGCAGCGCCTCGCCCTCCGCGTCCTTCGAGTCGCCGCCCGTGCCGGCCGCGTCCTCACCCTCCGAACCGCCGCTCTTGGGCTGCGCGGTGGAGGTCTCCAGCGACTTGTTGATCTCGTCGACCGTGTCCTTGACCGCGGTGAAGGTGATCACCGCGCCGACCACCGACAGGATCAGCGAGGCGATGCCCAGCAGCGCACCCGCCAGCGCGACCCCCTTATTGGTGGCCTGACCGCGCTTGGCGCGGCCCCGGCCGACCAGGCCGAAGATCAGGGCCAGCAGGCCGAGCGTGCCGGCGAACCAGAACATCAGCGGTATCAGCCCGGACAGAGCGCCGATCACGCCGAGCACGAGGGCCGCGATGCCCAGGCCGTTGCGAGCGGCCTGCGGAGCCGGGGCGCCCGTCGGAACCGGGGCGCCGGGCGGGAACTGCATCTGCTGGGACATGGCTGTGGGTCCCTTCCGGGAGTCTCGATCGGTTCTGACGAATCGACCTGAAGAAAGAGAGAGGAGAAGAACGAGAAGAACGAGAAGAACATCGAGAAAGGGTGGAGCTGGTGTCTCGATGGCTCAATAACAGCAGAGGCTGTGAACCGAGTCAACACGGTTCACGGGAAAGTATTAATTCACGGCGTGAAGGGGTTTGGGGCTGTGTCGTGGGTATGCTCGCTGACACAGGCGACAGACGCGACGGAGCGATCGGACGGGAGCCAGTCAGGTGCCGGAGAACGCAACACCGGAGACCCCAGCGCAGACCGCGGTGGAAGCCGCGGTCGCGGCGGAGGTGACCGCCGCGGGTATCGCGCGCCTGGCCGGCGTGGGCCGGGCCGCGGTCAGCAACTGGCGCCGCCGGCACGCCGACTTCCCCCGGCCCATCGGGGGCACGGAGTCGAGCCCCGCCTTCGCGCTGACCGCCGTCGAGCAGTGGCTGCGCGAGCAGGGCAAGCTCGCCGAAGTGCCGCTGCGCGAGCGGGTGTGGCAGCAGGTCGCGGGCCACCCGGCCGGCGCCGCCACGGCCCTGCGGCACGTCGGAGCCGTCCTCCTCCTCGTCCGCGACCGGCCTGCCGTCTGGCGCGGACTCGCCCGCGCCGATGACGACGCCGAGCTGACCGGACTGCTGCCGCCCGCGCTCGACGCCGTCCTCAC
>NZ_NHSG01000074.1:0-7752 GCF_020024005.1 Streptomyces purpurogeneiscleroticus | reverse complement strand
CCCTCTTCGCCCAGCCGCTCTTCGACGGTGACCTGCTCCCCGACCCCCACGCGTCATTCTTCGCAACCGAGTGCCGAGGTCCATAACGTGAGAACCGAGTACCGGCCGTCGGTCGTGTCCCGGGCGGTCCGCACCGCCCGCGCCCTGCCGCTCACCCCGGGTATCACCCTCGCCACCGCGCAACGGGTGCTGCAGCAGATCGCCCGCGACCGCGGCAGCGTCGCGCTCATGCTCGCGATCCCGTGCATGCTGATGGTGATCCTCAAGCTGATGTTCGACGACGCGGACGGCGCCTTCGAGCGCATCGGTCCGCAGGTCTTCGGGATCTTCCCGCTCATCGTGATGTACCTGGTCGCCTCGGTCTCGACGCTGCGCGAGCGCACCTCGGGCACCGCCGAGCGGCTGCTGACCATGCCGGTGCAGCGGCTGGACATCGTGCTCGGTTACAGCCTGGCGTTCGGCTTCCTGGCGCTGCTCCAGGCCGTACTGGCGACGCTGCTCTCCGTGGGGCCGCTCGGGCTGGACATCAAGGGGCCGCCGTATCTACTCATGATCATCGCGATGCTGGGTGCGCTGCTCGGGCTGGCGCTGGGCCTCCTGGTCAGCGCCTTCGCACGGAACGAGTTCCAGGCGGTGCAGTTCCTGCCGGCCGGGGTGCTGCCGCAGTTCCTCGTATGCGGGCTGTTCGTGCCGCGCGAGGACATGAGCGACGGGCTCTCGGCGGTGGCCAAGGTGATGCCGATGACGTACGCGGTCCAGGCCGCCGGCGAGGCCGCCCGGCACGATGGCGTGACCGGCCTCTTCGTACGGGACGCACTGCTGATCCTGGGGTGCGTGATCGTCGTACTGCTCGCCAGCGCGGCGACACTCAAGCGCTGAGCACAGAATGTGAACAAGCACGACAGTGAGGAACAGGCACGACAATGAGGTGGGCCCGGCGCGACCGCCGGACCCACCTCACCGCGTCTTGCCGGTACTTGTACCGGCCTCAGTACCCACCACCCGAGGTGTTCCAGCCGAAACCGCCCTGGAGCTGGCCCGTGGAGGGGAACATGAACGGGCCCATCTGGATCGGGCGAGCGCCGGGCTCTCCGTCCGAAGGAACCGCGGACGACGTGGACCCGGACGACGCGAACGATGTCGACGGGGCAGCCAGCGCGGACGGAGCGGCTCCGCACGTGGCGAGGGCGACAGCGATCACGGATGCGGCCGCGGCACGTCGCAGGAACGACATGAATTCTCCTTGTGTGGGGCGGGATTTCTGCCGGACACCGAAACCTTAATAGCGGCACCGGCCGCAATCACGGGGTTCCCGGAGTTTCCGCGTTTCTTCCCTCAAAGGGGTACGGCGGGCCTGGAAAACAAGGGGAGTTGGCAGGACAGTAGAAAATCGATTTTCGTGAAAAACTGAGAGACGGCCCGCAAACCGAGAGGAGATTCTCAAACTCCGAGCAGCGCGTCGTCCCACCACCACGCCACCGTGGGCAGCCCCCGGGGCGCCGATCGGTCATCGTCCGCGGGCGATTCGGCCCACTCCAAGGGCGCCTCGTCCATGGGGTCCGGTACACGCCCCAGGCTCAGGTAACGCGGCACCCGGAGCCCCCACTCCGCGTTGCCCCGAATCCCGTACCGCAGCCCCTGGAGGTAAGTACTCAGCTCCAGTCCGGCCCCCGGACGCACCCGGTCGTGCACGGCCATGAAGCGCAGCAGTACCCGGTCCCGCAGCCGGGTGGCGGCCGCGACGGCCTCCGGGAGCGGCAGTCCCGTCTCGTGCATCAGCACGCTGTAGACGTTCTGATCGGTCTGGCCGCGGACCAACTCCTTGCGGAGGGAGTGCCGGTCGTTGTCCAGCGCCGCGACCATGATGGCCATCTCGGTGAGCGCGCGGACGGCCGGCCGCTCCATGTCCTGGGCGGGCACCTCCTGGCCGGTGGCCAGCTCCAGCATGGCGAACGGCGGTTCTCCGCCCGCGGACAGCAGCCGCATGGCAACGTACTCGTCCAGGCCCGGCATCCGGCCGACCGCGGCGTTGCCGATCTGCCAGGTCACGCCGGAGAGCCAGGCGCGGTGGGCGGCGGCGAACCGCCGCACCTGGAGGGGAGTGCCGAAGGACCTGAACTGTGCCGCGATCTCCTGCAGGGCCGGGATGAACCCGTCCGACTCGTCCCGCGCGGACGGCGCCTCCAGCGCGCGCTGGACACGGCCGGCCAGCGCGCTGAAGGCGGCGGGCCGGGTGCTGAGCGGGCCGTTGTCGCACCGGTTGTCATCGAAGGCGAAGCCCCAGTACACCCATAGGGAGGTCCAGAGCAGGCGGTCGTCGGTGGCGGCGTCGGGCGCGAAGCGGGCGAAGAAGTCGGTACTGCACGTCGCGGTGACCCACGTGCGCTCCTCGTCGGTCGCGCACATGGGGCTGGTCCGGATCCATTCCTTGGCCCGTTCGTCAACGAGGTGGGCACGCCGGTGCCGGGCGGATTCCAGGGGGCAGAAGATCGGTGGGAGATCGATCTCGTTGACGGTCATGGCCATGAACAGCACCTCTTGCCCTTGCTGACGACGACGGCACGAACGGACCTCATCCTGCAACGGTCGCCGTCGGGCACCCGCGACCTACATGCCCCTGGCAGGCATTCCCCCCTAACAGGGCAGAAGTTGTCCGAGGTTGACGGTCACGCGCCGCGGGTCCGGTCCTCGCCTTCCCCCTTCTCCTCCCTTATCCGGTTGTCGATCTGGGCGATGGCCCAGTGGGCCCAGTCGCGTGAGGCGGGGAGCATGTGGAGGCCGAAGCCGGCGGCGAGGTGGCCGAAGGCGAGGGGATCGGGCAGTGCGCCGTCGGCCGGGTCGACGTCCGCGGACTCCACCAGGGCGGTCAGGGCGTCGAGATCGCGCTGGGTGGCCGCGGCGTACTCGGTGAGCACGGCGCGTGCCTCCTTCGGGTCCAGCGCGAAGAGGAGGAAGAGCCGGAGTACGAACTCGTTCCGTACGACCGGGTTACGGGGCGGGTTCAGCAGCCATTGCCGCAGGTCCGCGCGGCCGGTCTCGGTGATCGCGTACGTCTTGCGGCCGCGCGCGCCCTCCTCGACGACCTCGGCGAGGCCGTCGGCGGCCAGCCGGTTGAGCTCTTGGTAGACCTGGTTGTGCTTGGCGTGCCAGGCGTACCGGTCGAGGCTCCGCTCGAATTTTTTGGTCAGCTCGTAGCCGCTGCCGGCCTCGTCGGCCAGCAGCCCCAGCAGTGCGTACCGCAGCGACATCGCGCTTCTCCGCCTCTTCGGCTCTCCGCCCCGTCTCCTTGCTGCGATCACTTTAGTCGAACGACAGGTAAAAGTTGACACGTGGCAGGGCACGTGTCAGTTTCTACATGTCTAAGTGAGAGTGCGTGAAGGCGAGGAGAGCAACGGTGCATACGGGGGCGGAGACCATGGGGTCGGGACCGGGACTAGTATCGAAGACGGCGTCAGAACAGTCGGCGGAGGCCGACGAGCAGAAGGCCGACGAGCAGAAGGCCGGCGAGCGGTGGTCGACCGGCCTGTGGCAGACGGTCTCGACCCTCGTCTGGGACGTGGGGCTGTCGATCGGCGTGTACTACGCCCTGCGCGCGTTCGGGGCTAGTGCGTACGTCTCGATGCTCGGCGCCACGCTCGCGGCCGCGCTCCGCGTGGCATACGTGGCGCTTCTCCCGCGCCGCTTCGATGTGTTCGCGGCGTTCATGCTCTCCGTATGGGGCGTCGGCCTACTGCTGTCCTTCGTGAGCGGTGACGCGCGGTTCGTACTGGCCAAGGACTCGGTACCGACCGGCCTCGCGGGGCTGATCTTCCTCGGTACGGCGGTGGCCGGACGGCCGATGATCTTCGCCGTCATTCGCCGCACACAGGGCCGCACGGCGCGGGCCCGGGCCGAACTCGACCAGCGGTGGGCCGATGAGCCCGCGTTCCGGCGCACGGTAACGATCATGACCTGCGTGTGGGGCATCGGCCTGCTGACCGAGGCCGTCATCAGGCTCCCGATGATCTACCTGCTGCCGCTCGACGCGGCCACCGGCCTCTCCGGCCTGATGCAGATCGCCACCTTCGTCCTGCTCACCTTCTACACCGTCATCCACCGCAGACTGGCCACCCGCCGCACCGCCCAGTAGGCGGCCGAGGAGCAGCGGCCGCAGCCGGACAGTCCTCGGGCGGGGCCCGGTCCCGGTCCTGTGTTTCGCGTGACATCGCCCACGCCGTTCGGCGGCCGACCGCTCCCTGACCGTCTCGGCCGGTGGGAGTTATCCACAGGCTCAGCGGCGGGATGGGTCGGGCTCGTAAGCTGCCTGGCATGAACGACGTGGACGGTGGGCTGGACCAGGATCCGGGTGGCGCGGGCGCAGGCGCCGGCCCGGACCGAGGCGAGAATGCGCGGGCCGGCGGGGCCCCGGGCGGTGAGGCGCTGGAGGTCGTGCACCGGGTCTTCGGGTACGACGCGTTCCGCGGCAGCCAGCAGGAGATCGTCGAGCACGTCATCGGCGGCGGCGACGCCGTCGTCCTCATGCCGACCGGCGGCGGCAAGTCGCTCTGCTACCAGATCCCCTCCCTCGTGCGGCCCGGCACGGGCGTCGTCATCTCCCCACTGATCGCGCTCATGCAGGACCAGGTCGACGCGCTGCGCGCGGTCGGCGTGCGCGCCGGATTCCTGAATTCCACGCAGGATTTCGAGGAGCGCCGCCTGGTGGAGGCGGAGTTCCTGGCCGGCGAGCTGGACCTGCTCTACCTCGCGCCGGAGCGGCTGCGCGTGGAGCAGACGCTCGGCCTGCTGGACCGGGGGAAGATCTCCCTCTTCGCCATCGACGAGGCGCACTGCGTCGCCCAGTGGGGCCACGACTTCCGCCCCGACTACCTCGCCCTGTCGATGCTGCACGAGCGCTGGCCCGACGTCCCCCGGATCGCGCTCACCGCCACGGCCACCGAAGCCACCCACACCGAGATCACGTCGCGGCTGCGGATGGAGCAGGCCCGGCACTTCGTCGCCAGCTTCGACCGGCCGAACATCCAGTACCGCATCGCGTCCAAGAGCGAGCCGAAGAAGCAGCTGCTGGACCTGCTGCGTACAGAGCACGCCGGGGACGCCGGCATCGTGTACTGCCTCTCCCGCGCCTCCGTGGAGAAGACCGCCCAGTTCCTGGTGGAGAACGGCATCGCCGCCGTGCCGTACCACGCCGGCCTCGACCCGCGTACGCGCGCGCATCACCAGTCGCGCTTCCTCCGCGAGGACGGCCTCGTGGTCGTCGCCACCATCGCGTTCGGGATGGGCATCGACAAGCCGGACGTGCGCTTCGTGGCCCATCTCGATCTGCCGAAGTCGGTGGAGGGGTACTACCAGGAGACCGGCCGCGCCGGACGGGACGGCCTGCCGTCCACGGCCTGGCTGGCGTACGGCCTGCAGGACGTGGTCCAGCAGCGGAAGATGATCGACGGCTCCGAGGGCGACGAGGCGCACCGGCGGCGGCTGGCCGCGCACCTCGACGCGATGCTCGCCCTGTGCGAGACGGTGGAGTGCCGGCGGGTGCGGCTGCTCGCGTACTTCGGCCAGCAGAGCAAGCCCTGCGGCAACTGCGACACGTGCCTGGCGCCGCCCCAGTCCTGGGACGGCACGGTGCCCGCGCAGAAGCTGCTGTCGACGATCGTCCGGCTGCAGCGCGAGCGCGGGCAGAAGTTCGGCACGGGCCAGATCGTCGACATCCTGATGGGCCGGAAGACCGCCAAGGTCATCCAGTTCGACCATGACGCGCTGAGCGTGTTCGGGATCGGGGCCGACCTGCGGGAGGCCGACTGGCGGGGCGTCGTACGGCAGTTGCTGGCGCAGCAGCTGCTGGCGGTCGAGGGTGACTACGGCACGCTGGTGCTGACCGGGACGAGTGGTGAGGTGCTGCGCGGGGACCGCCAGGTCCTGCTGCGGCGCGAGCCGGAGAAGCCGGCCCGGGCGGCCAGGGCGAAGGCCGCGAAGGGCAAGCGCGCGCCGGTCGATCTGCCGGCGGAGCTGCTGCCGGTATTCGAGGCGCTGCGGGCGTGGCGCGGGGCGACCGCGAAGGAGCAGGGCGTCCCGGCGTATGTGATCTTCCACGACGCCACGCTCCGCGAGATCGCCACGGCCCGGCCGTCCACCACGGCCGAACTGGGCAAGGTCAACGGCGTCGGCGAGAACAAGCTCGCGAAGTACGGCGAGTCGATCCTGGAGGTCCTCGCCGACGGCCCGGCGGCTGATGCCCCGGCGGGCGGCACGCCGGCAGGTGGTGCCCCGGCGGGCGGTACCCCGGCGGCTGGTGCCCCGGCCGCCGGAGCCCCGGTGGCGGCCGCCGCCGCTGCCACGGTCGGCGGGAAGGCCGCTGCTCCTGACTCCGAGGTGCCCTGGGACTGGGACATGGAAGAGCCGCCCATGGACGACTGGTAGGACTGGAGGAGACGAAGGGCGCGACGGACGGGCCCAGCCCACACCGCAGTCGGCTCCCGGCACCGTAAGCCTCCGGCGCCGTCAGCCCCGCGCGGGCCGCCGGTGGTGGCGCGGCCAGTTCCCCGTGCCGTAAGCCCCGTTGCCGTCAGCCCCCGCCGTTTCAGTCGTCGCAGTGGCCCGGGCGGGCGTACAGCGTGATGCGCGCGCCCGTGACGTCCTGGGTGCGGCACGGGGTAAAGGCGGCGCGGAGGGTGGTGCGCTTGACGATCTCCCCGGAGGTCTCGTCCTGCGGCTCGCCGCGCGGGTCGCCGAGCACGACGATGCGCGCGGTGCCGAGCATCCGGCTCCGGATGCGGTCGGCGGGCACCTCCGTGCCGTACAGCGAGCGCGAGGAGTCCGGCGCCCGGGACAGGGCCAGGTCGGTCAGGTCGCGGAACCGCTCCGGCTCGGACAGGGTCCACACCCGCCGCCTGGCCGGCATGAAGAGCAGCCCGTCACCGGGCTCCGCCACCGCCCGTAGGGCCTGGACGACGGCGGTGGCGTCGTCCTTACGGCTCTCCGGAGTGCGCAGGTGGACGGCGACGGGCAGCAGCGCCACCAGCACGGCCACCAGCGCCCACACCGCACGCCGCTTGCGGGCCCGGCCGACGCCCGCGAGCGGCCGGAACGCCCGGTCCAGGGCGGAGCCCATCAGGAGGGCGAAGCCGACAACGTAATAGAGGACGTAGCGGTCGACGAACATCGGCTGGAGCTGGGAGAGCAGCATCAGCGCAGCCGGCGGCACGATCAGCAGCGGCAGCGCGAGCTCTCGCAGCCGGACCGGCCCACGCGTCCGTACCGGTACGCGGGCGCAGACCACGCCCACCACCGCCAGCACCCCGAAGGTCACCAACTCCACGGGATCGGGCCACAGGGCCCAGCTGAGCTGGGCCGACTGCCCCGTGCTGAACAGCGCGAGCGGCGCGAGACCGGCGGCCACCACCCCGGCGGCGATGAGCCAGGTACGGCGGACGGCGCCGCGGACCGCGCCCGGCATGCCGGCCAGCACCACCGTCACACCGTGCGCCGCGAGCACCAGCACGGCGAACTCGTGCAGCAGACAGGCGGCCGACGTCACGACCACGTACGCGGTCCACCAGCGCCGCGCGGCACCGGCCACACCGAACAGCCCGAGTCGCCGCGCGTCCACGACGGCAGGGCTCGCGGCGAGCGCCCGGACGAGGAAGTACGTGGACCACGTGACCAGCGCGCAGACGAGCGCGTACGACCGGCCCTCCTGCGCGTACTCCTGTACGAGCGGCAGCAGCGGGAAGACCAGCCCCGCCGCCACGCCCG
>NZ_NHSG01000073.1:0-7714 GCF_020024005.1 Streptomyces purpurogeneiscleroticus | reverse complement strand
GGCGGGCGTGCGCGGCGGGTCGGGTGTCCGCGGCGGGGCGCGGGGCCGAAAACCGACCGCCGAGCGCGAGCCGAGTACCGGCTGAGTACAAGCCGAGCCCGAGCCGAGCCCGAGCCGAGTACGAGCCGAGTACGAGCCGAGTACGACGAAAGGGCCCGCATCCTGATCGGATGCGGGCCCTTTCTGCTGCGGTCCTGACGGGATTTGAACCCGCGGCCTCCACCTTGACAGGGTGGCGAGCACTCCAAACTGCTCCACAGGACCTTGCTGCTTCCTCCGCTTGCGCGGTGGCTGCGAAGCAAGACTCTACAGCAGGTCAGGGGGTGCGGTCGAACTCGCTCCCGAGGAAGGCCCTGGTCGGCGCCGGGCGGTGACCCAGCGCACACCGGAAAGGCCCCGCGCCGCCTAGGGAGCGGCCGCGTCCACCGCCTTCACGATCCGCTTGTCGGAGATCGGATACGCGGTGCCCAGCGCGTGCGCGAAGTAGCTCACCCGCAGCTCCTCGATCATCCAGCGGATCTCCCGCGCCTGCTGCGGCACCGGCCGTCCCGCCGGGAACTGCTCCAGCAGCCAGGCGAATTCGTCCTGCATCTCCTTCACCTTCGCCATCCGGGAGCGGTCCCGCTCGGCGTTGGTGGGCATCTGCTGCAGCCGGCGGTCGGCGGCGACCAGGTACCGCATCAGGTCCGGCAGCCGCTTGGCGCCGTGCTCGGTGACGAAGCCCGGCTTGATGAGCTGCGCGAGCTGCTCCCGGACGTCCGTGACCGAGTCCAGCAGAACCGGCGAGGTGGTGTCCTTCAGCCGCCGCTGGCACGCCTGCCAGGCCGCCAGTACCTCGCGGACCTGCTGCACCGTCTTCATCGTGGCGTCGACCAGGTCGGCCCGCACCGCGTCGAAGAGCTTCTTGAACCCCTCCTCGTCCCAGGCCGGGCCGCCGTGCGCGGCGATCAGCCGGTCCGCCGCGGCGGTCACGCAGTCGTCGAAGAGCGACTGAATCGAGCCATGCGGATTACTGGAGAGCGCAAGCTTCTGCTGGTTGGTGAGCTTGCTCTGCGCGAACTTGGCCGGGTTCGACTGGATGTTGAGCAGGATGAGGCGGCGGGTGCCGGCCCACATCGCGCTCCGCTGCTCCGCCTCGGTGTCGAAGAGCCGGACGGCCACCGAGGTGCCCTCGTCCACGAGCGCCGGGTACGCCTTCAGGGGCTGGCCCGCGCGCCGCGTCTCGAAGGTGTGCGGCAGCGTGCCGATCGTCCAGGAGGTCAGGCCCGTGCGCTGCTCCGGCCCCGCCGGGCCCGCGTCCGCGCCGCCCTTGCCGGGCTGCCCGCCCTGCTTCTGGGCGGCCTGCTCGAACGCCTTGGAGATCGCGGCCCGGGTCTTGGGCTTGAGCTTCAGCCGCAGCGCTTCGAGGTCCTTGGCCTCGGCGAGCTTGCGCCGCCGCTCGTCCACCACCCGGAAGGTGATCTTCAAGTGGTCCGGCACCTTGGACCAGTCAAAATCAGCCGCGTCGACGGGCACGCCCACCATCCGCTGGAGCCCGGCAGCCAGCGAGGCGGTCAGCGGGCCCTGCAGCGGCACGGTCGTGTCCAGGAAGCGGGCCGCGAAGTTCGGCGCCGGCACGTAGTTGCGCCGGATCGGCTTGGGCAGGGACCGGATCAGCTCGGTGACCACCTGCTCGCGCAGGCCAGGGATCTGCCAGTCGAAGCCTTCGGCTGTGACCTGGTTGAGCACCTGGAGCGGGATGTGGACGGTCACGCCGTCCGCGTCGGCACCCGGCTCGAACTGGTACGTGACCCTGAACTTCAGCTTCCCCTGCCGCCAGGAGTCCGGGTAGTCGTCCTTGGTGACGGCCTCGGCGCTCTCGTTGATGAGCATCGACTGCTCGAAGTTGAGCAGTTCCGGCTCGTCCTGACGCTTCTTCTTCCACCAGGAGTCGAAGTGCGCCCCGGACACTACGTGTTCGGGAATCCGCTGGTCGTAGAAATCAAACAGCGTCTCGTCGTCCACGAGGATGTCGCGGCGCCGGGCCCGGTGCTCCAGCTCCTCGACCTCGCCCAGCAGCTTGCGGTTGTCGTGGAAGAACTGGTGGTGGGTCCGCCAGTCGCCCTCGACCAGCGCGTTACGGATGAACAGGTCGCGCGAGGTCTCCGGATCGATCCGGCCGTAGTTGACCTTGCGCTGGGCGACGATCGGTACGCCGTAGAGCGTGACCCGCTCGTACGCCATCACCGCGGCCATCTTCTGTTCCCAGTGCGGCTCGCTGTAGGTCCGCTTCACCAGGTGCTGGGCGAGCGGCTCGACCCACTCCGGCTCGATCTTCGCGTTCACCCGCGCCCACAGGCGGGACGTTTCGACCAGCTCCGCCGACATGATCCAGCGCGGTGGCTTCTTGAAGAGCGCCGAGCCGGGGAAGACCGCGAACTTGGCGCTGCGGGCGCCCAGATACTCGTTCTTGGCGTCCGTGTCCTTCAGTCCGATATGCGAGAGCAAACCAGCAAGCAGAGACGTGTGGATGTGCTCCGGGGCCGCGTCCTGCTCCGCCAGGTGGATGCCCATCGTCTTGGCGACCGTACGCAGCTGCGTATAGATGTCCTGCCACTCGCGTATCCGGAGGTAGTTCAGGAACTCATTGCGGCACATCCGGCGGAACGCCGACGAAGAGAGCGCTTTTTGCTGCTCCCTGACATACCGCCAGAGATTCAGATACGCCAGGAAGTCGCTGGTCTCGTCCTTGAAGCGGGCGTGCTGCTGGTCGGCCTGCTGCTGCTTGTCGGCGGGCCGCTCGCGCGGGTCCTGGATGGACAACCCCGCGGCGATGACCATGACTTCGCGTACGCAGCCGTTGCGGTCGGCCTCCAGGACCATCCGCGCGAGCCGCGGGTCCACCGGCAGCTGCGAGAGCTTCCGGCCCATCTGGGTGAGCCGTTTCTTCGGGTCCTTCTGCTTCGGGTCGATCGCGCCGAGCTCTTCGAGGAGCTGCACGCCGTCCTTGATGTTGCGGCGGTCCGGCGGGTCGATGAAAGGAAACTTCTCGATGTCGCCGAGGCCGGCCGCGGTCATCTGCAGGATGACCGACGCCAGGTTGGTCCGCAGGATCTCCGCGTCCGTGAACTCCGGCCGGGACTCGAAGTCCTCCTCCGAGTACAGCCGGATGCAGATGCCGTCGCTGAGCCGGCCGCAGCGGCCCTTGCGCTGGTTGGCGCTGGCCTGCGAGATCGGCTCGATCGGCAGCCGCTGCACCTTCGTGCGGTAGCTGTACCGGGAGATGCGCGCCATGCCGGTGTCGATGACGTACCGGATGCCGGGGACCGTCAGCGAGGTCTCCGCGACGTTGGTCGCCAGAACGATCCGCCGGCCCGAATGGCGCTGGAAGACGCGGTGCTGCTCGGCGTGCGACAGACGCGCGTACAGCGGCAGTACCTCGGTGTTCTGCGCGATCGCGCCGCCCCGGTTCAGGCGTTTGGTGAGCGCGTCCGCCGTGTCCCGGATCTCCCGCTCGCCGGAGAGGAAGACCAGGATGTCGCCGGGGCCCTCTGCCTGCAGCTCGTCCGCCGCGTCGCAGATCGCGGTGACCTGGTCGCGGTCGGCGTCGTCGCCGCCCTCCTCCAGCAGCGGGCGGTACCGCACCTCCACCGGGTACGTACGCCCGCTGACCTCGACGATCGGCGCGTCCCCGAAGTGCCGCGAGAACCGCTCGGGATCGATCGTGGCCGACGTGATGACGACCTTCAGGTCGGGCCGCTTCGGCAGCAGCTGCGCCAGGTAGCCGAGCAGGAAGTCGATGTTGAGGCTGCGCTCGTGCGCCTCGTCGATGATGATCGTGTCGTACTGGCGCAGCTCGCGGTCCGTCTGGATCTCGGCGAGCAGGATGCCGTCCGTCATCAGCTTGACGAGGGTGTCCCCGCCGACCTGATCCGTGAACCGGACCTTCCAGCCGACCGCCTCGCCCAGCGGGGTCCTCAGCTCCTCGGCGACCCGCTCCGCGACCGTACGGGCGGCGATCCGGCGCGGCTGGGTGTGCCCGATGAGGCCCTGGACGCCCCGGCCCAGCTCCAGACAGATCTTCGGGATCTGCGTCGTCTTTCCGGAGCCGGTCTCACCCGCGACGATCACGACCTGGTGGTCACGTATCGCCTCCCGGATGTCGTCCTTCTTCTGGCTGACCGGCAGCTGCTCGGGATACGTGATCTCCGGAACGGCGGCCCGGCGCTGCTCGACGCGCAGCTGTGCTTCGGCGATGCCCTCGGCGATCTCGGCCAGTACGGCGGCACGGGCCTCGGGCTTGCGGATGCGGCGCGCGCCGTCGAGCCGGCGGCCGAGCCGCTGCTGGTCGCGCAGCATCAGCTCGGGGAGCTGCGCTCCCAGGGCGGACAGGGTGGGCGAAGTGCCCTCGGGCGTGGCGCCCTGGGCCGCGGCGGAGGCAGGCTGACTGGACATACGCGATCCAGGATCTCACCTCGCCGAAACGACTGGCGAACGAATTGCGGCCGGGAGGACCCGGAGACGGTCGGGGGCGGCCGGATCCGGGCGTTCGGGGAGGTGCCGGCGCAGCTCCCGTAGCGGGCCGAAGAGAATGTCCGCGATGGGTGCTTTAGCGTGTTTCCATGTCCGATGATCACGACGCCGAGCCCTCCGGCGCGCATGGCGCGCACGGCAGACCACGGACCGCGGCCGGGAAGTGGGCGGCCTTCAAGAAGTCGCCGTTCCTGCCCGCGACCGTCCTGATCTTCATCCTGGCAACCGCAGCCGGCCTCTTCGCCGGCTCGTACACCTTCTCCATGGCGAACCCGACCCCGCACCGCATCCCCGCCGCGGTGGTCGGTCAGCCGGACGACGCCCGCGGCAAGAAGTTCGTCCAGGGCATGGAGCAGGCCCTGAACGCCTCGCTGGAGCTGCACGAGTACCCGACGTACGCGAAGGCCCGCGAGGCCGTCGACGAGCAGAAGGCGTTCACGATCATCACTGCGGACCGGTCCGGCGTACGGATGGACCTGTCCAGCGCCTCGGGCGCCACGGTGGGCCAGCTGCTCTCCCAGGCCGCGCCGCAGGTCGGCAAGAAGACCGGCGTCCCGGTCACGATCAAGGACATCCGGCCGCTGCAGCAGGGCGACCCGCGCGGCCTGGCGCTCTTCTACATCTCGCTCGCCGCGGTGATCGTCGGTTTCGTCGGCGCCATCCAGCTGAGCGTGCACGCCCGCGCGCTCAATCCGGCCGAGCGGATCGCGTACACCCTCGCCTACAGCCTGCTCGGCGGATTCACCATCGCCGCGGTGGTCGACTGGCTGCTCGGCGCGCTGAACCTGCCCTTCGTCCACTCCTGGCTGATCCTCGCGCTCACGATGTTCACGTCCGGCATGGTCTTCACGATGTTCAACACCCTGATCGGCCGCTGGGCGATGGTGCCGACCTGGGGCCTGATGGTGCTGCTGGGCAACCCCTCGTCCGGCGGCGCCGTCTCCTGGCCCCTGCTGCCGTCCGTACTCGGCCACATCGGCCAGTGGCTGCCCCCGGGCGCCTCGGTGAACGCCCAGCACACGGCCGTCTACTTCCCCGGTCACCAGCACGTCTTCCCGTACCTGGTGCTGGCCGGCTGGTCCCTGCTCTCCTGCACGGTCTTCTGGACCTGGCGCCACCGCCACCCGGGCGGCCGGCCCACGGGCCCGGGCCACGCGGCGGCCTGACCGCTCCCGGCGCCCCTCGGCGGGTGGCGGCTACTGGACGGGCGGCGGCGCGGCGATGGGGTTGAGGACGTGGGCGATGCCGGTGTTCAGGTCGGTGGTGCAGCCGGCGTCGAAGGCGCGCTGGTAGGCGTCCTCGCCGAGGGCTTCGCGGGTCCGGCGTTCGCAGACTTGGCGGGCGGCCACCAGCGTGGGAACGCCCGACTGTGGCCGACCGAGTGTCTCCCACAGCTGCGTGGCCAGACCGAGCAGCCACGCGGCGTCCCGATGTCGGCCCGTGGCGGCGGCGGAGCGGGCCAGCGATTCCAGGGCCATGCCGCTGCCCACGCCGTCGCGCAGCCGGTGTTTGACCAGCAGCGCGGCCCGGGCGTGCGCGTCGGCCTCCTGGAACCGGCCCAGCCCCAGCTCGGCCTGGGAGCGGACGAAGTCGCCCCAGGCGCGCTCGCCGCGCTCGCCGTTCCGGTCGCAGATGTCACCCAGCTCGTCCAGCCAGGCGACGGCTTCCTCGAAGCGGCCCGCGGTGACGAGCGCGTGGGCGCCGAGGATCAGGGACGCCAGGGGAATGTAGGTGAGTGGTCCCTCACGCCAGTCCGTGGCGAGCTGGGCCTCGGCCTGGGACACCGCCTGCGCCAGGTCGCCGCGCAGTGTCGACACCCGTAGGTCGGCGTGGGCCGCGTAGCTCCGCTCCGTGTCGCCGAAGTGTGCGGCCAGGGCGGTGCACTCGGCGGCCCGTTCCTCAAGGGCGGGCAGGTCGCCCAGGTAGACCAGCACCGGACCGCAGGCGTACAGGGCCTTCGCCCGCGCCCGGGAGGGGGTGGTGTCGGCGGCCAGGGCCTGGTCCAAGTAGTGCCGGCCCTCCTTGACGAACCCGCAGCCGTACCAGAAGAACCACAGTGCCGCGGCCATCTCCAGCGCGGTATGGCCCTCGGGCTCGGTCAGGCTGTACTCCAGCGCGGCGCGGAGGTTGTCGTGCTCGGCGGTCATCCGGTCGTACCAGGCGAACTGGTCGGGCCCGAGCCAGGCGGCATCGCCCCGGCGGGCCAGGGCCAGGTAGTGGTCCCGGTGGCGGCGGTGCAGCGTGTCGTCCTCGCCCAGACCGCGCAGCCAGTGGGCCCCGAACTCGCGGATGGTGTCCAGCATCCGGTACCGCTCGCCGCCCCCGGTGGGCTCCCAGATCAGGATCGACTTCTCCACCAGCGTGCCCAGCACGGCCGGGATCTGGCGGGCGGGGAGGCGGTCGTCGGCGCAGACCTGCCGGACCGTCTCGGCGTCGAAGCTGCCGGCGAAGACCGACAGTCGCGCCCACAGCAGCCGCTCGGCAGGGGTGCACAGCTGGTGGCTCCAGCCGATCGCGGTGCGCAGGGCCTGATGCCAGGGCGGATCGGCATCGGTGGCAACGCCATCGGTGTCGCCCAGGACCGCGAAGCGGTCGTCCAGCCGGGCGGTCAGCTCCCGGACCGGCAGATCGCGCAGGCGGGCCGCGGCCAGTTCGATCGCCAGCGGCAGCCCGTCCAGCCGCCGGCACAGCCGTACCAGCTCCGCGCGGTCGGCGTCGGTGACCGTGAAGCCGGGCACCGCCTCCTGGGCGCGCAGGGTCAGCAGGACCACCGCATCCGTCGTGCCCGCCCGCGCGTCGTCGGCCTCGGGTACGGGCAGCGGCTCGACCGTGAGGACCCGTTCGCCCACCACGTCCAGGACGCGGCGGCTGGTGGCCAGGATCCGCAGCCCGGGCGCGGCCCTCAGCAGGGCCTCCGCGGCGAACGCACAGGCATCGGTCAGGTGCTCGCAGGTGTCCAGCACCAGCAGCAGCTCCCGCTCGGCCAGGTACTCCGCCAGCACGTCGATCATGGGGCGGGTGGTCTGGTCGGCCAGCGGCAGGGTTTCGGCGATGGTGTGCGCCAGCAGGGCGCCCTGGCGCAGCGGCGAGAGCTCCACCAGCCATGCCCCGTCACGGAAGCCGGGCTGGAGTGCGGCGGCGGCATTCAGCGCCACCCGGGTCTTCCCCACCCCGCCGACCCCGGTCAGCGTCACCAGCCGCG
>NZ_NHSG01000072.1:0-7674 GCF_020024005.1 Streptomyces purpurogeneiscleroticus | reverse complement strand
GAGTGCCGCGGGCGCCCGGACGGGCCATCGGCCGAACCCGAGGCCAGTAGCCCGTCCGGGCGCCCGCGGCACTCCGGTGTGGAGCTGCGCGGCGTCACCTTCGGCTACGCGCGTTCCGCCGAACCGGTGATCGACGCGCTGGACCTCGTACTGCGGCCGGACGAGCACCTGGCCGTCGTGGGACCGAGCGGAGCGGGAAAGTCGACATTCGCCGCGCTGGTGGCCGGCGTGCTCGCGCCGCATGCCGGCGGCGTCCGGCTGGGCGGCGTGCCGGTCGGGTGCCTCGACGACGGGCCGGCCCGGCACCGGGTGCTGATCCCGCAGGAGGCGTATGTGTTCGCGGGGTCACTGTGGGAGAACCTCACCTATCTGGCTCCCGGCGTCCCGGCGGCGGCGGTGGACGCGGCGGTGGACGAGGTCGGCGCCCGGCCGCTCGTGGACCGGCTGGGCGGCTACGACGCGGCCGTGGACCAGCAGGAGCTGTCGGCCGGGGAACGCCAGTTGGTGGCCCTCGTCCGCTCCTACCTCCCGCAGGCGGAACTGTTCCTGCTGGACGAGGCGACCTGTCATCTCGACCCGGCCGCCGAGGCGCGCGCGGAGGAGGCGTTCGCCCGCCGCCCGGGCACGCTGATCGTGTGCGCGCACCGGATCAGCTCGGCGCTGCGGGCCGACCGGATCATGGTGCTGGACGGCGCACGGGCCGCCCTCGGCACGCATACGGAGCTGATGGCGGGCTCCGCCCTCTACCGGGACCTCGTCGGCCACTGGGAGGACGGGGCGGGCACCGGGAAACCGGGCCCCACGACCGGGAAGCCGGGGCTCACGACCGGGAAGCCGGGGCTCACAGCCAGCCCGACTCCCGGGCGATCCGGATCGCGTCGATCCGGTTCCGCGCCCCGACCTTACGAGTGATCGCCGAGAGGTGGTTGCGGACCGTGCCCACGGACAGCGACAGCCGGTCGGCGATCTCCTGTCCGGGGGCACCGTCGGCGGCGAGCCGCAGGACTTCCCGCTCCCGCGGCGTCAGCGGGTCCGCCGCCGCGTCGAGCACCAGCAGCGCCAGCCCGGGGTCGACGTAGCGCTGTCCGCCGACCACCTTGCGGATGCCCTCGACGAGCCGGTCGCAGGGCGCGTCCTTGCCGATGAGCCCGGGCGGCCGCAGGGCCAGTACGCTGCGCAGCCGCTCCAGCGCCGGCGACCCCGCCACCAGCAGCGTCCGGCATTCGGGGAGCCGCGCGCACAGCTCGCCCGCCGTGGCGAGCGCCTCGTCCTGGCGGGCGTCGACGTCGATGACGACCACATCGGGGCGGTAGGAGAGCGCCCGCGCGAGGACTTGGCCGTCTCCCCCGCACTGCGTGACGACCTCCATGTCCGATTCGCGGGTCAGGAGAGCGGCGAGCGCTCCCCGCAGCAGCCCGTTTTCCTCGACGAGAAGAACACGGATCACTGTCGCTCCCTGGTCTCGGCCCTGTTCTCCGGGCCCCCAGAAGAATTATGTCCACCCTTGTCCGCAGATGCCTGGTCAGCGCGTCCCCTGTAGCGCCGCCCGTAGATTTATTCTCGAATTCTTCGGCAGGACGGAACCTCTTGGCGGGTACGCCCGTTGTACTGAGTGAGGCCCCGCATCATCCCCCGTGTGCGGGGCCTCACCAATGCCCTCGCCGGGTCCGCCCCGGGCTGTTACGCCTCGTCCTGGACCAGCCGTTCCAGCATCGTCTGGAAGTCCTCGTCGACGACCACCCGCAGCCCGTCCCCGTCCGGCTCACTCAGCCGGGTCATCGTGCCCTGGCGCCACCAGAAGACGTTCGGTGTGATCGCGCCGGCCGAGTCCTCGTGCCCGGCGGCGGCGAACTGCGCCATCGCCTGCAGCGCCGGTACGACCTGGGCGTCATGGATGCGGTGGAAGGCCAGCTGGTGCCGGAAGGGCAGCGCCACGAGCGCCCCGTCGGGCGTCAGCGGCGCGCCGGTCAGCCGCTCGACCAGCTCGTCCAGGACCAGGACCCGGCTGGCGGTGAAGAAGGAGTCGCCCAGTACCACTTCGAAGGTCGAGCCGTCGCCGCGGCGGACCGTCTCGTGTCCCTCGACCGGCAGCGCCCGGAGGTTGTTCAGCGCCCGGATGCGCAGCTCGGCGACGTCCCCGATGTCCAGCAGCGAGTCCTCACCGAGTATCTGCACGGCTTCGGGCAGGTCGAGCGCCAGGACCTCGCGCAGGCCGGGGGCGAGCGGGCGCGCGTACCGGAAGGAGTCGGAGGCCGGGAGGGAGTCCTCGGCGACGACGCGGGGGTAGAGCCGGGCCCGGATCTCGTCCTCGGGCATCGTCTCCATCGGCTGGGGGCCGTCCATCGTACGGAGGACCTTGCCGACGTGGTCCCGGACGAGCGCGGGCCAGGCGCGCTCGCCGCGGCGGTCGCGGTGGCAGACGGCGGCGAGGTTGCCGAGGCCGAACTGCCGGCCCGCCGAGTCGGCGACCATGCCGGCGTACACCGTGACCTCCAGGCCCTGCTCCGCGAAGGCCGCCCGCACCTGGCCGCGGAAGATTCCGCCCTCCCGGTCGGAGAAGAATCCGAACTCCTCATCGCGCGGGGTGTCGCGCGGATCCCGCTTCGGTCCGCGGCGGAACAGGCCCATCTCTCGCTCTTCCTCCCGGCGACGGCCACGAATGCGCCGATCGTAGCTGTTGGCCGGGGCACCTTCGACCGTGCGTGCCCGCCGTCCGGAGCACGTTCCGGAGTGCGTCCCGGGGTCCGCCGGCGGGCATCGGTACCGGCGGATTCGGGGCTTCGGGATGCGCGGCGGGCGGCGGCGGGACAGCCTGGGGGTATGACCACACATCCGCCGGTGATCGTGTATCCGCCCACCGCCGGTGGGCGGCGGGTGACCATTCACGGCCAGATCGTCGGCCTCGCCCACGGCCGCGGGGACGTCGCCGAGTTCCTGCGCCGGGCCGGGCTGTCCGACGCCGAGGAGATCCCGCTGGCCGATCCCACGCTCATCGAGTGGCGGGGCGGCGATCTGGACTACTGGCCACGGGACACGTGAGGACGGGGCCCCGGGCCGTGCTCCTCAGCGCTCCGTCCGCTCCCTGAGCGGATCGAGGCGTTCGCGTACCCACAGCTCCACGTCACCCACGTGGCGGCCGGCCGCCGTGAAGGCCGCCAGGCTGTCGCGTGCGCGCAGCGCGGCGTAGATGTCCATGTGCTGCTGGTGGGTCCAGGAGAGTACGTCGGACTTGACCAGCGCACGCCAGATGCGGGCCCTGGCGGTCCGCTGGGTGACGGAGGAGACCAGGGACGACAGCGTGCGGTTGCCGGCCGCGGCGACGATGTCCGCGTGGAAGGCGAGGTCCTCCCGGACCAGTTCCTCGGGGTCCTGCAGGGTGCGCATCCGTTCGATGCGCTCCAGCAGGCCGTCCAGCGCCGCGTCGTCGATGCGGGTGGCCGCGAGCGCGGTGGCGCCGGGCTCCAGCACCTTGCGGCACTCCAGCATCTCCTCCAGGCCGGTGTCCTGGGCCAGGTCCAGGAAGCTGCCGAGCGCGCTGAGGAGCCGCTCGGGGTGCAGGTCGGTGACGAAGGTGCCGTCCCCGCGCCGCACGTCCAGCACCCCCGCCATGGCGAGCGCGCGGACCGCCTCGCGGAGCGAGGGGCGGGACAGCTCCAGCTCGGCGGCGAGCACCGCCTCCGGGGGGAGGCGGTGGCCGGGCGCGAACTCGCCGCTCTCGATGCGCTTGCGCAGCCGGCCGATCGCCTCGTCGACGACGCTGCCGCCGGCGCCGTTCCCGTCGCCGCGGCCCGGCCGTTCTCTCTTGGTGGGCATGGACGTCAGGATGCCACCCGGCCGCGGCCGCTCCAGACCGGGCCGTCCGGGTAGCGGTACTCCGCCAGCGTCGCGCGGCGGATCTCTGCGCTGTAGCCGGGGGCTTCGGGGACGAGGTAGCGCGAGCCGCGGATGCGGACCGGGTCGTGGAAGTGCTCGTGGAGGTGGTCGACGTACTCGATGACGCGGTTCTCCATCGAGCCGCTGACCGCGATGTAGTCGAAGAGCGAGAGGTGCTGTACCAGTTCGCACAGGCCGACGCCGCCGGCGTGCGGGCAGACCGGTACGCCGTGGGCTGCGGCCAGCAGCAGGGCGGCGACCGCCTCGTTGACGCCGCCGAGCCGGCAGGCGTCGATCTGGCAGATGCCGATCGCGCCGGCCTGGAGGAACTGCTTGAACATCACGGCGTTGTGGGCGTGTTCGCCGGTGGCGACGTGGGTGGGGCCGATCTGCCGGGCGATAGCGGCGTGGCCGAGTACGTCGTCGGGGCTGGTGGGCTCCTCGAACCACCAGATGTCGAACTCGGCCAGCGCCTTGGCCCAGGCGACGGCCTCGTCGACGCCGAGGGTCTGGTTGGCGTCGATCATCATGCGGCGGTCCGGGCCGATGATGGAGCGGGCGATGCGGCAGCGCCGGATGTCGTCCTGGAGGTCGGCGCCCACCTTGAGTTTGACGGAGTCCCAGCCCGCGTCGACGGCCTCCTGGCAGAGCCGGGCGAGCTTGTCGTCGTCGTAGCCGAGCCAGCCGGCGCTGGTGGTGTAGGCCGGGTAGCCGTGCTCCCGTACGTATGCCTCGCGTTCGGCCCGGCCGGCCGCGCGCTCCTGAAGCATCGTCAGCGCGTCCTCGGGGGTGAGCGCGTCCTTGAGGTAGCGCCAGTCGACCAGGTCGACGATCTGCTGGGGCGTCATGTCGGCGAGCAGCTTCCAGACCGGCTTGCCGGCCTGCTTGGCGGCCAGGTCCCAGGCGGCGTTGACGACGGCCGCCGTGCCGAGGTGGATGGCGCCCTTGTCCGGTCCCAGCCAGCGCAGTTGGCTGTCGCCGAGCAGATGGCGAGAGAACGCGCCGAGGTCGCCGGTGATCTCCTCGACGGTCATGCCGAGCGCGCGCTCGCCGATGGCGCGGGCGGCCCGGACGGCGAGGTCGTTGCCGCGCCCGATGGTGAAGGTGAAGCCGTGGCCCTCGGGGCCGTCCGGCGCGTCGGTCTTGAGGACGACGTAGGCGGCGGAGTAGTCCGGGGCCTCGTTCATGGCGTCCGAGCCATCGAGGTCCTGCGAGGTCGGGAAGCGGATGTCGATCGTCTCGACATCGACGATACGGGCGGCGTTCATCGGCGCTCACTCCTTGTCCTTGGGTAGCGGCGCGCCCCAAGATGTCAGATGTCTGCGATAGCGACCAGATGTTTCGCCGAAAAAAATTGCCGGTGTGCGGAGTATTGCCCGCCCAGTTCACGGCCTCTACGGTCCAGCGGTCAGATGTCTCTCCATGCACGGGAGGTCCGATGACCGCGGAGACCGTACGCCGGAAAGTAGCCAGACGCCTGCTCCCACCCCTCTTCCTGATGTTCGTCCTGAGCTTCCTGGACCGGACGAACGTCGCGCTCGTCAAGACACACCTCGCCACCGACGCCGGGATCGACGCGGCGGCGTACGGCTTCGGCGCCGGCGTCTTCTTCGTCGGCTACGCGCTGCTCGGCGTGCCGTCGAACCTGGTGCTGCACCGCTGGGGCGCCCGCCGCTGGCTCGCCGCGCTGATGTTCGTCTGGGGCCTGCTGTCCTGCGCGATGGCGCTGACCTCGAGTCCCACCAACTTCTACGTGCTGCGCTTCCTGCTCGGCGCCGCCGAGGCCGGTTTCTTCCCCGGCGTGATCCTCTACCTCACGTACTGGTTCCCCGCCTCCGACCGCGGGAAGGCCACCGGCATGTTCCAGTCCGCCGTGGCCATTTCCAGCATCATCGGCAACCCGGTCGGCGGCTGGCTCATCGGGCTGCACGGTATGGCCGGACTGGACGGCTGGCAGTGGATGTTCCTGCTGGAGGGCGCGCCGACCGTCCTCCTCGCGCTCGCCGTGCCGTGGCTGCTCACCGACCGCCCCGAGGACGCGCGCTGGCTGACCGCCGAGGAGAAGGCGCTGCTGACCGCGCGGATCGAGGCGGACCGCCCGACGGAGGACGCCCGTCCACCGCGCCGCATCCGCGAGATCGTCGGTGACAGCCGTGTACTGCGCCTGATGTTCGTGTACTTCGCGATCCAGATCGGCGTGTACGGGGTGACGTTCTGGCTGCCCGCGCTGGTCGGCCGGATCGGCGGCCTGGACGATGTCGGCATCGGCTTCGTCTCGGCCCTGCCCTGGGTGAGCGCGCTGCTCGGCGTGCTGATCCTGCCCTGGTACTCGGACCGCAGCGGCAACCGGCGCGGGCCGCTCCGCCTCGCCCTGGTCCTCACCGCGGCCGGCCTGGTCGGCGGGGCGCTGCTGCCGCCCGTCCCGGCGGTCGCCGCGCTGTGCGTCGCCGCGTTCGGCTTCCTGGGCGCGCAGCCGGTCTTCTGGACCGTGCCGCCGACGATCCTCAGCGGCGTCCAGATGGCCGGCACGATCGCGCTGATCTCCGGCTTCGGCAATCTCGGCGGCTTCCTCGGCCCGTACGTCATGGGCGTCGTCGAGTCGTCCACCGGCTCCGGCGCCACCGGCCTCTACGCCGTCGCCCTGATCGTCGTCGCCGGCGCCGCGGTCGTCACCGGCTTCCGCTGGGCCGGTCTCCGCAACTCCCCCACTACGCCACCGCACCCCGCCAAGGAGGACACCACCGATGACCCGCATCGTGCGCTTCGCTGACACCACGGGCACGGTCCGCACCGGCCTCGCGGACGACACCGGCGCGATCCGCGCCTTCCCCGGCGCGCCGCGCCTCGCCGACCTGCTGCACCGCACCGCCGATGAGCTGCGGGCGCTCACGGAGGAGACCGCCGCCCGCGCGCCGGACGCCGACGGGTCCGACGTCCTGCTGCTGCCGCCGGCCGACGGGCTGACGGAGATATGGGCGGCCGGTGTGACGTACGAACGCTCGCGCGAGGCGCGGATCGCGGAGAGCACCGAGCAGTCGGTGTACGAGCGGATCTACGACGCCGAGCGGCCCGAGCTGTTCTTCAAGTCCGTGCCCTGGCGCGTGGTGACCGACGGCGAGCCGATCGCCGTACGGGACGACTCGCCCCTCAACGTCCCCGAGCCGGAGCTGGCGCTCGTCCTGAACCGGCACGCCGAGACCGTCGGTTACCTCGTCGCCGACGACGTCAGCTCCCGCTCCATCGAGGGCGAGAACCCGCTGTACCTGCCGCAGGCCAAGCTCTACGCCGGCAGTACGGCCCTCTCGGCGGGCATCGTGCCCGCGTGGGAGATCGGCGACCCGTCGGCCCTGAAGATCACCATGACCGTGCGCCGGGACGGCGCAGCCGCCTACGAGGCCACCACCTCCACCGCCGCCTTCCACCGCACCCCGCAGGACCTCGTACGCCACCTCTTCCACGGCCAGCCGTTCCCGGACGGCGCGGTGCTCTCGACCGGTACGGGCATCGTGCCGGAGCTGGATTTCACGCTGGCGGACGGCGACGTGGTGGAGATCGTCATCGACAGCGTGGGCCGGCTGGCCAACCCGGTCCGCATCGGCCGGGCGGCGCTGGACTGGCTGGCCGAGTCGCTCGGCGACCCGTGGGTCCGGCGGGCGCACCGGAGCGGCTGAACCGCCGGTGGCGCGCGTGCCCGTGTTCAGGCCGGGGGCGCGGTGGCCGCCGGCCGTACGGCAGCGGTGATGACCTCGGCGGCATCGGCCCGGAACAGGGCCCGCCCGGCGGCGATCCGGCTCTCCCGTA
>NZ_NHSG01000071.1:0-7598 GCF_020024005.1 Streptomyces purpurogeneiscleroticus | reverse complement strand
CCTCCCTCTCCCCATCCACTGGGAGAGCTTCCCCACCGGTGGCAAGGCCCCTCCCCCACCTCCACCACACATCCACACTCCGTGAAGCTACCGCGCCTCACTGACAGCCGACGTGTTATCCACAGCCTCCGGATCGATCGCCGACAAGTCCCGCTGCCGGGTCTCCTTGGCCGCGTACAACGCGATCATCGTCAGCACCGCCGCGCCCATGACGTACAGGGAGATCGGTGTGGAACTGCCGTAGTCCGCAAGCAGCGCTGTGGCGATCAGCGGCGCCGGCGCGCCGGCCGCGACCGATGAGAACTGGGCGCCGATCGATGCGCCCGAGTACCGCATCCGCGTCGCGAACATCTCCGCGAAGAAGGCCGCCTGCGGCGCGTACATCGCCCCGTGGAAGACCAGCCCCACCGCCACCGCGAGCAGCAGCAGCCCGAAGTTCCGGCTGTCGACCAGGGCGAAGAAGGGGAACGCCCAGGCCGCCACGCCCAGCGCCCCGATGAGGTACACCGGGCGCCGCCCGATCCGGTCCGAGAGCGCGCCCCACGCCGGGATCACCGCGAAGTGCAGTACGGAGGCGAGCAGTACGGCGTTGAGCGCGGTCTGCTGGGACATGCCGGAGTGGGACGTCGCGTAGACGAGGACGAACGCCGTGATCACGTAGTACGAGATGTTCTCGGCCATCCGCGCGCCCATCGCGATCAGCACGTCCCGCCAGTGGTGCCGCAGGACGGCGACGAGCGGCAGCTTCTCGGCCGCCCGCTCCTCGCCCTTGCGCGCCGCCGCCTGCGCCAGCGCCGCCTTGAACACCGGTGACTCGTCCACCGAGAGCCGGATCCACAGCCCGAGCAGCACCAGCACGCCGGACAGCAGGAACGGGATCCGCCAGCCCCACGAGACGAACGCCGCGTCCGGGAGGAGCGCGGTCAGCGCCGCCAGTACCCCGGTCGCCAGCAGCTGCCCGGCCGGTGCGCCCGTCTGCGGCCAGGACGCCCAGAAGCCGCGCCGCCGCGCGTCCCCGTGCTCGCTGACCAGCAGCACGGCGCCGCCCCACTCGCCGCCCAGGGCGAAGCCCTGGATCAGCCGCAGCAGTGTCAGCAGCAGCGGTGCCGCCGAGCCGACCGTGGCGTGCGTGGGCAGCAGCCCGATCGCGAACGTCGCCCCGCCCATCATCAGCAGGCTCAGCACCAGCAGCTTCTTACGGCCGAGCTTGTCGCCGTAGTGGCCGAAGACCAGCGCGCCGATGGGCCGCGCGACGAACCCGACCGCGTACGTCAGGAACGACAGCAGCGTCCCCACCAGCGGATCGGATTCCGGGAAGAACAGCTTGTTGAAGACCAGCGCGGCGGCCGACCCGTAGAGGAAGAAGTCGTACCACTCGACGGTGGTGCCGATCAGGCTGGCGGCGACGATGCGCCGCAGGCCGGCGGGGGTGGGTGGAACGTGCGCTGTGGCGGACATGGTGTCACTCCGGACCGGGAAGGCGGACGGGGAAGGCGGTGCGATGTCGCCACACGGTAGGAAGCCCTGCCCACGCCGCGTATGTGGCCGCGCCCCACACTTCCCGGTCGGGATGTGCGGCCCGCGTCCATGCCGGGCAGCACGCCCGGGAGCGCGGGGTGTTCGCCCGCGTACCGCTGGGAGAGTGACAATGCGAAGGACACCCGCCCCTTCCGGTCGCACAGGCGATGCGGCGGGGTGAGCCTGGAAGGGGACGGTATCCGCGTACGGCTCGAACAGGAAGGTTGCACAGTGGACAGCGCGCACCAGGAGACGCAGGCGGAACACGCGCAGGAGGTCACGGTCGAGTGCAGCGGATGCAGGCCGGAGGACGCAGCGGCCATTTTCGGCGCGCTGCGGACGTCCTTCGCCACCGACCGCGCGGCCGACGACGTGCCCCACGAGACGTCCGGGGCGGGACCGAGCGTGTGGACCGCGACCTTCGAGGTGAAGCACCCCCGCGAGATGCCGGGCCCCACCCGGCTCTCCGCCCCCTGCACGATCTCGCTGCAGGGCGGCTACCAGGCGGTGGACGAGCTGCGGAAGGCGCTGCTGCCCGCCTTTGTCGTGTCGGTCGCCGGCACGGCGGCGGGCGACCAGGAGGAGGAGGTCCAGCTGCGCCTGGAGAGCCGCTAGGGCTTAGGGCCCGGCCCGGAGCCTAGGGCCGGGCCGGCCGGCGGGCGAAGAAGTTCATCGCCGTCAGCGTCAGCACCGGCTCGTCCCGCTGGTTGAGCACCTCGATCCCCGTCCGCACGATGCCCCGGTCCGGCTTGGACCGGGACACCCGTGCGTCCAGGATCGTTGTACGGATCGACAGCGCGTCCCCCGGCCGCACCGGCTGTACCCAGCGCAGTTCGTCCACGCCGGGCGACGCCAGGCTCGCCACCTTGCTCACGAAGTGATCGGCGTAGAGCCGCATCATCACCGCACTCGTGTGCCAGCCGCTCGCGATCAGCCCCTTGAACGGCCCGTCCGCCGCCGCCTCGGGATCCGTGTGAAAGCTCTGCGGATCGAACCGCCGCGCGAAGTCGAGGATCTCCTCCTCGGTGAGCACGACGCTCCCGTACGTGTACACAGCGCCCGGCACGTAGTCCTCGAAGTACCGCTCGGTGCTCGGCGCCGCGAAGTCCGCCCCACCCGTAACCGTCGTTGTCATGCGAGCACGGTATGACGCTACTGACGGCCCTGTCAGGCGAGTCGCGTGACAGGGCCGTCGGGGGTCAACTGCCGCTCACTCCTTGCGGTAGGAGTACGCCTCGCCGGCGGCCGCGGCCACCGCGTCCAGGTCCGCGCCGGCCGATGCGGTGACCACGGCGGCCACCGCGCCCTCCACGAACGGCGCGTCCACCAGGCGGGAACCTTCGGGCAGTTCGTCACCCTCCGCGAGCAGCGCCTTGACGGTCAGGACGGCGCTGCCCAGGTCGACCAGGACCGCCACGCCCGCGCCGCGGTCGACCGTGCGGGCCGCCTCTGTGATCAGCTCGGCGCTGGTCCCGAGGCCGCCGTCGGGCGTGCCGCCCGCCGCCGCGACCGGTGCCTTCGCGCCGCCGCCCGCCAGCCCGACGGCCAGCTCGGCGACCGACTCGGCCACGGGCCCGCTGTGCGAGACCAGCACGATGCCGACCAGCGCCTCCGCGCTCACGCCGTCACCTCCGCGAGCGCCGCGAACAACAACGCCGAGGACGTCGCCCCCGGGTCCTGGTGCCCCTTGCTGCGCTCGCCCAGGTAGCTGGCCCGACCCTTGCGCGCCTGCAGTGGCGTGGTGTCCACCGCACCCTTCTCGGCGGCCTCGGCGGCGGCCGCGAACGAGGTGCCCAGCGCCTCGACCGCCGGGTCCAGCGCGTCCAGCATCGTCTTGTCGCCCACCGCCGAGCCGCCCAGCTGGGCCACCGCGTCGACCCCGCCGCGCAGCGCGGCGCGCAGCTCCTCGGCGGTCACGCCGGGCGCGTCGCCCAGCGTCTTGCCCGTACGGCGCAGCAGCGTTCCGTACAGCGGTCCCGAGGCGCCGCCCACGGTCGAGATCAACTGCCGCCCCGCCGTGGTCAGTACGGCACCGGGCGTCACCGGCGGCTCCGCTTCCAGAGCCTTGGCGACGGCGGTGAAGCCGCGCTGCAGATTGCTGCCGTGGTCGGCGTCGCCGATGGGGGAGTCCAGCTCGGTGAGGCGCTCGGCCTCCCGGTCCACCAGGGCGGCGGCAGCCTGCATCCAGCGGACGAAGAGCGCGGCGTCAAGGGCCGTTTCGGTCACGTGCTGCTCCTGAGATCGCGGTACGAGTACGAATACGGGTACGAGTGCAGCTGAGAGTACGGGTACGGGTACGGGTACGGGGTACGGGAAGTCGTCGGTCGTCCGGACGTCGTCGTCCGGGCGTCATCGATACGGGCAGGTCAGCGCCCCCACCGTAGCCCGGGCGTCTGCACCGGCGCGTCCCACAGGCGCAGCGTCTCCTCGTCCGCCCGGCACAGCGTCACCGAGGCGCCCGCCATGTCCAGCGACGTGACGTAGTTGCCGACGAGGGTGCGGGCCACCGGCACGCCGCGCTCGCCGAGCACCCGGTGCACCTCCGCGTTGAACCCGTACAGCTCCAGCAGCGGCGTCGCGCCCATCCCGTTGACCAGTGCCAGCACCGGCCCCGCCGGTCGCCAGTCGTCCAGGATCGCGCCGACAGCCGCGTCCGCGATCTCCCCCGAGGTCATCATCGGCCGCCGCTCCCGCCCCGGCTCGCCGTGAATCCCGATACCCAACTCCAGTTCCCCGGCAGGCAGATCGAACGTCGGGCTCCCCTTCGACGGAGTCGTGCAGGCGCTCAGCGCAACCCCGAAACTCCGCGAGTTCTCCACCACCTGACGGGCGATCGCCTCGACCCGCTCCAGCGGCTGCCCCTCCTCGGCCGCCGCACCGGCCACCTTCTCCACGAACAGGGTCGCCCCCGTCCCGCGCCGCCCCGCCGTGAACGTCGAGTCCGTCACCGCCACGTCGTCATTGACGAGCACGCTGGCGACCTGCACACCCTCGTCCTCCGCCAGCTCCGCCGCCATCTGGAAATTCAGTACGTCACCGGTGTAGTTCTTCACGATGAACAGCACGCCCTGGCCGCTGTCCACAGCTGCCGCGGCGCGCACCATCTGATCCGGCACGGGAGAGGTGAACACCTCGCCCGGACACGCGGCGTCCAGCATCCCGGGCCCGACGAACCCCCCGTGCAGCGGCTCGTGCCCGCTCCCGCCGCCGGACACCAGCGCGACCTTCCCCGCCACCGGCGCGTCCCGCCGCACGACGACCCGCCCCTCGACATCCACCACCAGCTCCGGATGCGCCGCCCCCATCCCCCGCAAAGCATCCGCAACCACACTCTCCGGCACGTTCATCAGCATCTTCACGGGTACCTCCTGGTGAGACTAACGGCCTGGCCTCTGAGCAGTGTTTCCGCTGGTCGCGGTGGGTATGCTCAGCTCTCGATCTTGGCGGTTCCTGGCGTTCCTGAGCGGCTCCTGGCGGGGCTGATGCTGACTCGATGCCGACTCTCCTGACTGGCCGTCAGGGCCGATGGGCGACGCGCGTGAGCCCCGCTGGAAGGCCCGGTCCCAGTATCTGCCGAGCGGCCATTGAGGTCACGGATCACGTGAAAAGGTGTTCCGCACCACGGGATGGGAGCTGGGCAGCCTCCGGCGACCTCTGCGTCGGCAGTGCGCCCGGGCGGCGTTGGCAATGTCGGAAATACTGCGGCACATGAAAGATTTCCGCCCCGCCCACAAGTCCGGCAAGCTCGGTCTGTCGCGACGGCTGGTCCCCATGACTGGCCGTGACCCGGAAGAGCACGGACGGACCGCCTCACCGCTGGAGCTGCTGTTCGATCTGACGTTCGTGGTCGCTGTCGGCACCGCGGCATCCCAGTTCGCGGAAATGCTTGCCGAGGGTCACGCCGCCCAGGCGGTCACCGCGCTTGTCCTGGCCATGTTTGCGATCAGCGTCGCCTGGATCAACTTCAGCTGGTTCGCCTCCGCCTTCGCCACCGACGACTGGCTCTACCGGGCCCTGACGATGTTCCAGATGATCGGCGTCGTCGTGTTCTCGCTCGGCCTGCCGGCGATGTTCCACTCCGTCGAGGAGGGCGGCCACCTCGAACTGCGGGCCATGGTCATCGGGTACGTCGTGATGCGGATCGCGATGGTGCTCCAGTGGTGGCGGGCTGCCCGGCAGGCCCCGTCGTTCCGTGAGGTCGGCATGGCCAACATCCGCTGGACACTGATTGCTCAGGCCGGCTGGCTCGTCCTGGCCTTCACCCCCCTGCCGATCGCCGCCGTGTTCGCCGCGTTCGTCGTCCTGGGCGCCCTCGAACTCGTCCTGCCCGTGCTCACCCAGGGATCCGCAGGCGGCACCCCCTGGCACCCCCACCACGTGGCTGAGCGGTACGGCCTCTTCGCGATCATCGTCCTCGGCGAGGGCGTCGTCGGTACCGTCGCCTCCTCCGGCGACCTCCTGGGCGGCGGGGACGGTACGCACTGGACCTGGAACGCGATCGCTGTCGTCGTCGCCGGTGTGGGCCTGACCTTCGGTATGTGGTGGATGTACTTCATGACGCCGTTCGGTGACATCCTGGTGCATCGCCGCGAGCGCGGATACCTCTTCGGCTACGGCCACATCCCCCTGTTCATCGGCGTTGCCGGGGCCGGAGCGGGGCTGCACGTGGCGGGCCTGTACATGGAACACCACGCCAAGATTGCCGGCACCGCCGTCGTCCTCGCCCTCGCTCTGCCCGTCGGCCTCTACATGCTGATGGTCTACCTCCTGCACACCCTGCTGCTGTCCGCGGCCGACCGTTTCCACCTCCTTCTGATCTCCCTCACCCTCGCCGTACTGCTCGCCGCGGTCCTCCTGGCCGCCGCCGGTGTGGCCATCGCGGTATGCCTGCTCGTGGTCATGCTCGCCCCGTTCGTCACCGTGATCGGCTACGAGACGATCGGCCACCGCCACCAGCGGAAAATGCTGGAAGAACTAGGTACGCAGTAGGCGTCGGCCTCGAGGAACATCGGTACGCGTGGGCCCAGCGCTGCGGGTCGTCGGCGAACTTGCCCGAGTTGTTGGACGCAGTCATCACTGCTCCCTCCATCTCGTCCTGCTGAGTGCCTCAGCCTTCGCGGCGCAGCGGGCCCCACTGTTCCTTGTGCCGTTTCACTTCTTCCACGGCTTCCTCCAGGACGCGGGAGTGGATCCAGCCGAGCGGATCGACGTCCGTGACCAGTGGTTCGTTGTCGGGACCGCGGTCGGTTTCGATGCCGCGCAACACCCACGCCCGGACGTCCGGCCCCTTCTCCCGCGGCAGGTGGGAGTAGTCGTACAGGCGTCGGGCGACCCATACGCGTACGGGACGGCCCTGCCACCACGGTGCGACGTCGAGCGGGTTGGCGGACAGGCCAGGCAAGGAGACACCGGTGAGGTCGTCGGTGCTGGAGACTGCCCTGAGGTCGGTCTCGGGTCCGCGCGACCACCTCACATACAACTGATCGTGGTCCTCCACGAGCCCGGCCAGCTCGGTCAGCGTATGGAGGGTGGGCAGGCCACCGGTGCTCGCCACAGCGCTTCCGTCCTTTCGTCGTGCCTTGCGGCGCCGGCGGGCGTGCCCTGCCGCAGTGCGCGCTCGATCATGCCCGCACGGGTACCCAGGAGTCGGCACGCACCCTGCCGACACCCCGAGATCGCAGCCGGGCGGGCCGCAGCGCGGCTCGGCTCCGTCACGGTCGGCGGCGTGCGCGGCGCGGCCGTGGCCCAGGGCAAGGGGCCCGATCGCGACCGTCGCGCCGCGCTCGCGGACACGCGCCGCGATCTCATCCGCATCGGGCACGGCAAAGTCCGTCGTACACCACGGAGCACGCGCTGTGGCCGGCCGCCCACCCGAAGACCTCTGCGTAGAACACGGCGGAATCACCGCCGCATCACGGGCGTTCGAGGCCGCTTGTCGTGTGAGGTGACCGGCTTCACTGGTGTCGCAGCACGCATTCGGGTACTCAACAGCGGCATTCAGCACGTGCTGACGCAGGCAGGGTGGCCGGCCGAGCGGCGGGAAATGGGTGGTTGACGGTGTGGGAGCGGGTCGCGGAGGG
>NZ_NHSG01000070.1:0-7580 GCF_020024005.1 Streptomyces purpurogeneiscleroticus | reverse complement strand
GCTTCGGGGGCGGCGACGGCGGGGGCTTCGGTGGCGGCTTCGGCGACTGACCGCCCGCCCCGCAACCGGTAAGGGCCGCGACCTCGACCGGTAAGGACCGCGTCTGTCATCGGTAAGGACCGTGGCTGTCCGCACTCTCTTACATGTTGTTTAATTGCGAGTCGTTCGCAAAAGCTTTGCCTCGGCATGAGGCGGCGTGAGACGGCTGAAGCAAGAGGAGAGTGGTGCATGTCCGCCCGGTCGATACGAGGAGTGGCCGCGACGGCCCTGGCGACGACGCTGGCCCTCGGTGCCGCGGCCTGCTCCACGCCGTCCGACGCCAAGGGCGCCGCGGGCGCGCAGGACTCCGCCGTGGTCGGCATCGCCTACGAGCCGGACAGCCTCAGCCCGCTGCTGGGCTACGGCAAGGACGGCAACTCCAAAATCTTCGACGGGCTGCTCACCCACGACGCCGAGATGCGGCTCAAGCCCGCGCTCGCCGAGAAGCTCCCCGAGGTTTCCGACGACGGCCGGACGTACACCTACACGCTGCGCAAGGGCGTGAAGTTCAGCGACGGCAAGCCCCTCACGGCCGACGACGTGGTCTTCACCTACCGGACCATCCTCGACGAGAAGACCAACAACGCCTCCAAGACCGAGCTCGACGCGATCGACAGCATCGAGAAGAAGGACGACCGTACGGTCGTCTTCCACCTCAAGTACCCCTACGCGCCGTTCGCCGAGCGCACCGTCCTGCCCATCGCCCCGCAGCACGTCGCCGGCAAGCAGGACGTGAACAACGGTTCCTTCACCACCCACCCGGTCGGCACGGGCCCGTACGTCCTCACCCACTGGTCCAAGGGCGAGAAGCTCACCTTCAAGGCCAACCCGCACTACTGGGGCGGCGCGCCGAAGGTGAAGAAGTTCACCATGGCGATCATCAAGGACGACGACGTGCGCGCCACCCGGCTGCGCTCCGGCGACCTCGACGGCGCGATCCTCCCGCCCAACCTCGCCGCCACCTTCAAGTCCGCGCACGACAAGAAGACCTACACGGCGAAGACCTTCGACTACCGCAACGTCACGCTGCCCACCGCGAATCCGGTCACCGGCGCCAAGGCAGTGCGCCGCGCCCTGGACCTCGCAGTCGACCGCGACGCCATGGTCAAGGGCATCCTGAACGGCGCGGGCAAGCCCGCCTACGGGCCCGTGCCCACCGACAGCCCGTGGTTCGCCAAGGGGACCGAGCGCGCGCACGACCTGAAGAAGGCCGCGCGCATCCTTGACGACGCGGGCTGGAAGAAGGGCGCGGACGGCATCCGCACGAAGGGGAAGCAGCGCGCCTCCTTCACCCTCTGGTACCTCTCCGGTGACAAGCTCCGCCAGGAGCACGCCCTCGCCTTCGCCTCCGACGCCAAGAAGGCCGGCATCGAGGCCAAGGTCGAGTCCGGTACGTGGGAGGTCATCGAACCGCGGATGAAGCACGACGCGGTGCTCGCGGGCGGCGGCAGCCCCGCCGACCCCGACTTCGACCAGTACCTGCTGCTGCACTCCTCGCTCGCCGGCGACGGCTTCAACAACATGTCCCGGTACAAGAACGGCAGGATCGACCGGGCGCTCGTCGAGGCGCGCCGCACCGACGACCACGACCGCCGCAAGGCCGGGTACGACACCGTCCAGCGCGAGCTGCAGAAGGACCCCGCGTACATCTTCCTGACTCACATCGACCACCTGTACGTGGTGAACGACACGTGGCAGGTCCCGGGGGAGCGGCGGCTGACCACTCAGGTCGAGCCGCACGACCACGGCCTGGCCTCCGGCCCCTGGTGGAACGTCGAGGACTGGCAGCCCAAGAAGTGAGCACTCTGAAGTCCCTGCCCTGGGGGCCGATGGCGCGGATGACCGGACGGCGTGCCCTGCTCGCCGTCCCGGTCCTCCTCGCCGTCACCTTCGGGGTGTTCGCCATCGCAGCGGCCTCGCCCTTCGACCCGGTCAAGGCGTACGCGGGGACCGCCGGCCTGACCGCGTCGCAGGAGAACCTCGACCAGCTCCGCCACAACCTCGGCGTCGACCAGCCCCTGATCACCCGCTGGTGGGACTGGCTGACCGGCGCCCTCACCGGCGACCTCGGCGACTCCGCCTCGTTGCGTGCACCGGTCTCCCAGGTCATCGGCGAACGCATCGGCTGGTCCGTCCTGTTGTGCGCGCTCGCCTTCGTACTCGCCGTCCTGCTCGGCACCTTGCTGGGCGTGCTCGCGGCCCGTAGGCGCGGCGGTCCGCTCGACCGTACGGTGACGGGCACCGCGTACGCACTGGAGGCCGCGCCGCCCTTCTGGCTCGGCCTGCTCGCCATCTGGCTGTGCGCGCTGAAGTTCGGGGTGCTGCCGGCCGGCGGCCTCACCGACACCGGGAGCGGCACCGCCACCGCCGGCCAGGTCGCCCGCCATGTGGTCCTGCCCGCCCTCGTGCTGGCCGTCTCGCAGCTCCCGTGGTTCGTGCTGTACGTACGCCAGGGCGTCGGGGACGCGCTCGCCGAGGACCCGGTGCGCGGCGCGCGCTCCCGGGGCCTGAGCGAGCGCACTGTCCTGGTGCACCACGCGCTGCGCAGCGGCCTGCTGCCGGTGCTCACCCTGATCGGCTCCCGGGTGCCCGAACTGATCACCGGCGCGCTGCTGGTGGAGACCGTCTTCAGCTGGCCGGGCATCGCGGCAGCCACCGTCCATGCCGCCACCAGCGTCGACTTCCCGCTGCTGGCCGCGCTGACCGTACTGGCCACGGCCGCGGTGCTGGCCGGGAACCTGCTCTCGGACCTGCTGTACGGACTCGCCGACCCGAGGGTGGCGTTCGATGGCTGACCTCACCTGGCACCCCGCGCGGTCCCATGGGGGCCGGGACCACCGCTCCCTGAGGGTGGGCGCTTCGGCCGTCATCATGGCCGCCGTACTGCTCGCCGTCCTTCTTGTGCCGCCGCTCGTCCCGATGGACGCGCAGGCCGTCGACCTCGCCGCCAAGCTGCAAGCACCCTCCCTGCTACACCCCTTCGGGACCGACGAGGTCGGCCGGGACCTGCTGCTGCGCTGTGTCTACGGGCTGCGCGTCTCCCTCCTGGTCGGCGTGGTCGCCGCGCTCACCGCCACGGTCATCGGCACCGCGGTCGGCGCGCTGGCGGGCGCGCTCGGCGGCTGGGCGGACCGGGCCGTGATGCGGGTCGTGGACCTGTTCTCGTCCGTGCCGCACCTGCTGCTGGGCATCTTCATCGTGGCGATGTTCCGGCCCGGCGTCTGGCCGGTGATCATCTCGGTGGGGCTCACCCACTGGCTGTCCACCGCGCGCATCGTCCGGGCCGAGGTGCTCTCGCTGCGCGGCCGCCCGTTCGTGGACGCCGCGGTCTCCGGGGGCGCCTCGCGGTGGCGGGTGGCCGTACGGCACCTACTGCCCGGCGTGCTGCCGCGGGCCGGCCTCGCCGCCGTCCTGATGGTGCCGCACGCCATCTGGCACGAGTCCGCGCTGTCCTTCTTGGGCCTCGGCCTGCCCGCCCACGAAGCGAGCCTGGGCATCATGGTCAACTCCGCGCGCAGCTCCCTGCTGGCGGGCGACTGGTGGCCCACGCTCTTCCCCGGACTGTTCATCATCGTTCCCACCCTGGCCGTCGCCGGCCTCGCGGGCGCCTGGCGGGAACGGCTCGACCCGCGCCGCCGATCGGAGCTGATGCTGTGAGCACCGTAGAAGCGCCTCCCGTGCTGTCCGTACAAGGGCTCTCCGTGCGCTTTCGCATGCGCGGCGGCCGGCACGTCGCCGCCGTCACCGACGCGTCCTTCGACCTCGCGCCCGGCGAGTGCCTGGCCCTGGTGGGGGAGAGCGGCTGCGGCAAGTCCGTACTGGCCTCCGCGCTGTTCGGCCTGCTGCCCGGCAACGCGCGGACGGCCGGCTCGGCGCGGCTCGCGGGAACGGCGCCCGGCGGCGCACCGCTGCCCGGCATCGACCTGCTCATCGCCACCGAGAAGGAGCTCGCCCGCAGCGTGCGCGGCCGGCGGGCCGGGCTGGTCCCGCAGAGCCCCGCCGCGCATCTCACGCCCGTACGCACCGTACGGGCCCAACTGGAGGAGACCGTCCGCGAACTGACGGGCGTCCCCCGCCACGAACTGCGCTCGGCTGCAGAGGGGGCAGCCGAGCGCGCGGCCTTCCCCGCCGACCACCTCGACCGGTACCCGCACCAGCTCTCCGGGGGCCTGGCGCAGCGCGCGGCCACCGCGCTCGCGTTGGTCGGCGAGGCACCGCTGCTGATCGCCGACGAGCCGACCACCGGCCTGGACCGCGACCTGGTGGACCGTACGGTGGACGAGCTGCGCCGGCACGCGGACGACGGGCGCGCGCTACTGATGATCACGCACGACCTCGCGGCGGCCGAACGGATCGCCGACCGGGTCGCCGTCATGTACGCGGGCCGGATCGTCGAACTCGCCGACGCGTCGGACTTCTTCGGGGCGCCAGGCCCGCAGCACCCGTATGCGCGCGGTCTGCTCGACGCGCTCCCCGAACGCGCCTTCGTACCGATCCCCGGCCAGCCGCCCGAGCTGGGCGCGCTCCCCGAAGGCTGTGCGTTCGCCGTCCGCTGCCCGCACGCGACGGCCGCGTGCGACGTCGTGCCCGAGCCGGTCGACGGGGTGGCCTGCCACCACGTACCGGTAGCCGCCCTGGCCACTGGAGAGGCCGCCGATGCTTGACCTCAAGGACATCACCGCCGGATACGACCGCGCCCGGCCCGTCGTGCGCGGCGTCTCCCTGCGCGTCGCCCCCGGTGAGGCGGTCGGCCTGCTCGGCCCCAGCGGCTGCGGCAAGTCCACCCTCGCCAAGGTCGCTGCCCTGCTGCACCGCCCCGACCGGGGGAGCGTCGTCGTGGACGGCCGGGCCGCGCCCGGCTGGCGGCACCGCGCCCCGCGCGAGCTGCGCACCGCCTTCGGCGTCGTCTTCCAGCAGCCCCGGCTCGCCGCCGATCCCCGGCTGCGGCTCGCCGACCTGATCGCCGAGCCGCTGCGCGCGGCCGGCCGCCGCGGCGAGGCGGCGGAACGGCTCGCGGAGCTGGTACCGCGTGTCGGCCTCGGCGCCGAACTGCTCGACCGCCGCCCGCACGAGGTCAGCGACGGCCAGTTGCAGCGCGCCTGTCTCGCCCGCGCGCTGGTCCTGCGGCCGCGCTGGCTGATCTGCGACGAGATGACCGCGATGCTCGACGCCTCGACGACGGCCGCGCTGGTCGCGGTGGTGGAGGAGTACCGCGCGGAGTCCGGCGCCGGCCTGCTCGCCGTCGGCCACGACCGGGTACTGCTCGAACGCTGGTGCGACCGAACGGTGCGGTGGGAGGCGCTGGCGCAGCATGCGTCCTCGCGGCCACGGCAGCCGTCCGGTGACCCGCAGTGATCACCCGTTCGGAGGACGCCTGACGGCCGGGTGAAGGCCGCGAAATACGCCAAACTGGCGCCGTTGATGGCCCGTTCGGGCCACCGAGGGAGGTTCGCCATGGCTATTTCGATTTCAGTCGTCCTGCTGCTCGTCGTGCTGGCCGTTGTCTTTCTGCGCAGCGGGCAACTGAAGCTCCCGCACGCCCTCGTGTGCGTGCTCCTCGGCTTCTTCCTCGCCGGCAGCAGCCTGGCCCCCGACATCAGCAACGGTCTCTCCGGCGCCGCCGACCTGGTCAGCAGCGTGCGGCCCTGAGAGCAGCCCCCTCAGAACCGCCGCGCGAAGACCCCGATCCCGTTCGGTACCGGTCGCTCCGCGCCGCCCGAAGGGTGGTTGCGCACCGTTGCGGAGTCGCTCCCCGGCTCGCGCAGGACCAGCGTCGAGGACCCGCCGCCGTCCAGGTTCACCGCGTCCCGGGCGCCGATCCGCGTCATCAGCCCGGCCAGTTCATCGATCGTCAGCCCGGCATTCCCCTTCTTGCCGTCCAGCGCGAGCAGGTACAGCACCCGCCCGTCCCCGCCGACGCCCGCCGCGGTACGGACCGCAGACGCGACGGTGTCCAGGCCCGGCAGCGGCGCCCCGTCCCGCAGGACCGGGAAGCCGCCCACCGCGAACCGCGCGGGGCCCGGCCGCTGCCCCACCAGCCGGTCGGTGACGTGCACCCGCTCGCCCACCGACAGCTTCCGCAGCTGCCGCGCGCCCTCCTCGCGCCCGACCAGTACCGTCGAGCCCCCGGGCACGCCGCCGCGCCCCGGCACGTCCGCGACCTTCTCGACCCGGCCGCCGCGCACCGTGACCTCGGTGGTGTCCTTGCTGCAGGGCGCCGCACGGTCGGTGTCCGTGCCACAGGTGGCGCGCACCCGTGAAGTGGTGCCCCACTCCGGGGTGTACGCGCCGATGCCGTCGACCGGCAGCGCGTACAGGTTCAGCCCGCGCAGCGGCAGCCGGCCGTCCGGCGTGGCCACCGAGCCGCGCAGCGACAGCCGGTCCAGCCGGGCCCGCCGGTCCGGGCCCACCGCGAGGACGTCCTCGGCCGTCGTGCCGGGCGGTAAGGCGGGCCCGAACCGCTGCCCGTCCGGTACCGCCGACTTCAGGTGCCGCCCGGAGGTGATCGCGGGCCCGACGGACGCGCCCGTCGGCTCGACACCCGGGTGCTGACCTTCCGTTATGTTGAAGAAGTCGCCGTTGACGCCGGCCACCGCGTCCTGCGCGCCGGCCATCGTGGACACTGCCTTCCGGGCGCCGACCGCGCCCGCGTACAGCAGGTCGACCGAGACGCCCGGTCTCGCCAGGTCCACCGTCAGCAGATGACCGCGAGCGATGCCGCGCGGCACCGCCATCGAGAACTGGGTGTACGTCACCCCGGACGCCGCCGGGGCCGCGCGGCCCGAACGGAGCACGTCCGCCGAGACGGCGGCGCTCCCGTCGCCCGCCACGCCGCCGCCGGCCAGCGCACCGGCCGCCAGCAGAACCGTCAGTACCGCGCGGACACGACCGAATCGCTGCCTCACGATCACCCCAGCTGTCACGCCGACTGTTCCTTGGGCCAACGCAGTACACCACTGGCGGAGGGCGCACGCGGGCAGAAGCGCCGTGGCGCCGGCGTGCGTCGCTCCGGTGGCGGCCGCCGTTCCGGGGAGGGGCACCGCCCGGCCGGCGGCCGCCCGGACGTCAGGCGGCGGCCTTCACCAGGGACATGTAGCGGGCCCAGTCCCAGTAACGGCCCGGGTCCGTGTGATCGGTCCCGGGCACCTCGACGTGTCCGATGATGTGCTTACGGTCTCTCGGTATGCCGTACCGCGTGCAGATTGCGGCCGTGAGCTGCGCGGACTGCCGGTACATGACGTCCGTGAACCACCTCGGCTGGTCCACCCAGCCCTCGTGCTCGATGCCGATGCTGCGGGTGTTGTACTTCCAGTTGCCCGCGTGCCAGGCGACGTCGTCCTCGCGGACGAACTGGCCGATGTACCCGTCGCGCGAGCGCACACAGTAGTGCGCGGAGACCTGCCTCTTCGGGTCCTGGAAGATCTTGACCGTGTCGGCATACGTCTCCTGCGTGACATGGACGATCACCATGTCGATGCCGTACTGCGCCGGGCGGTTCGCCGCGGTGTAGTTGGCGGGGGCGGCCGGGGTCCAGTGGACAT